>CAYYZW010000315.1:0-5135 GCA_964476375.1 uncultured Pirellulaceae bacterium | reverse complement strand
CGGCGATCTTGTGAAAGTACGGCGTGCCGTGTTGCCGATCCAGCTCTGGCTTGGGATCAAACAGGTCCATCTGGCTGGGACCACCGTTCTGCATCATCAGGATGACCGATTTGACCCGTGGCTCAAAATGCGGCTGGCGCTGCTTGAGATCCTGGACGTTATCGCCACCACCGACCAGGTCCTGCTGGAACAGCTGGGCCAGTGCCAGGCTGCCGAAGCCAAGACCGGCTCTCTGGAGCATTTCACGGCGTGACTGGTAGGGCTGCATGATCTGGCTCGCTAGTGAATGTAGATAAACTCGCTGGTACTGAATAACATCTGGCAGATCCGTGTCATTGCAGAATGCTCCGCCGTCGGTCCGTCCTGGCCGGCCTGGATATAAGCTGTTTTCTGTTTCGCGAACGTCTCCACGCACCAGCCTGCCTCCTCCTCACTTGCCTTCCGCGCCAGCACGATCCGGAAGGCCATCCGTACCAGGGCGGAGATATCCTGCCTGTCGGCAGACTCGGAGATAATCCGCCGGGCCAGGAACGATGCCTGGTGGACGACAAAGCGGTCGTTGAGCATCATCAGGGACTGGGCAACCGAGGCAGATCGTTCACGGCGCGAGCAGGCCTCGGTCAACAGTGGTTGGTCAAAGGCCTGCAAAACCGACGGGTGATAGTTTCGTCGCTGCAGCAGGTAGAGGCTTCGCCTCCAGGTCGTCTGGTCATTTACCTGGTCATAGCCCGCCTCCACCACCATCCCGTCCGGCAGGTTGACCGTTGGTGACGGTGGTCCCCCGATCGCCAGGTCAAGACGCCCGCTGGCCATGAGCATGGAATCTCTCACGATTTCTGCTTCCAGGCGCCTCAGCCGCTGTCGCCACAGGAGGCGATTGGCAGGATCTGTTTCTTCCGCCCGCTTTCCGGCCACCGATTCATCCGTATAAGACTGCTGCATGTAGGTCTGCGATGTCATGATTAACTTCAGCAGCGGCTTGAGTTTCGTCCCGTTGTCAATGAAGCTGCCGGTGAGCCATTCGAGCAGGTCCGGATGCGTCGGCGCCATGCCCGACGCACCAAAATTGCTTGCCGTTTCCACCAGCCCTGTTTCAAACAGCCTTTGCCAGATGCGGTTCACGCGCACCCTCGCCACGAGGGCCCCGGCCGGGCTCTCCCAGTTGGTCAACTGGCGGGCCAGTTGCAAACGCCGGCCGCTGGTCTGGCCGGCCGGCTGTACCTTCGGGAGCGGGATCATCGGATCTTCCAGGACGGAAAAAATACCTGCCTGGACCTCCGCACCGGGCATCTCGAATTCCCCCCGGCGAAGCACAAAGGTGGGCCTTACCGACCCCATGTCATAGATTGCCTGCACCCACTCCTCTTGCTCCCGACGAGTGAGCTCCGCCAGGACTTCAACAAGCATCGTTTCACGGGCTTTCTGTTCTGCCGTGAGCGCCGCAGTAACCTGCCCCTGGTTAAAGTCGAATTTCTCTCCCAGCTTCTCCGTCAGGTATTTTTGGACCTCGTTTCTTTTTTCCGTGGCAACCTGCTGTGCCGCCAGCAGATCTTCTCGAAGCGGGGCTGGAATACCCGCTACAGCCCGGTCATAAAGGATCTTTCGCCCCGCTTCACGAACTGCGGCAAGTTCCGCAGCTCCTTCTTCGCGTTGCCTGACGAATTCAACCTGCTCCTGCCGACCTCGAAGACGTAGTTCGCGCTCTGGGGGGGTCAGCCAGTCTCGCGGGGCGAGGGCCGGCATGATGAAAGCCGTGAACCGGTAGTAATCACGCTGCGAGATCGACTCGAACTTGTGATCATGGCACTTGCAGCACTGCATGGTCAGTCCCAGCAGGTTCTGGGCAAGCGACTCAGCCGTCTGGTGCAGGACAAAGTAGCGGATACTGAAAATATTCAGTTCCCCCTGGTCCGTCGAATCGGGACTGCTGCGCAGCATGCCGGTCGCAATCAGCTTCTGGCGGATATTGTCATCAAAACGATCCGCATTTCTCCAGTCGACCAGCTCGTCCCCGGCCAGTTGTTCCACCAGGAATTCCTGGAAGGGTTGGTCCTCGTTGAAGCTGCGGACAACGTAATCGCGATATCGCCATTTCCCCTTGGCCGGGTTCACGATCACCTGGTCATTGTCCAGGGCATTGGTGTCGGTGTGACCAACACTGTCGAGCCAGTGTCGGCCCCAGCGTTCCCCGAAGTGCCGGGAGTCGAGCAGGCGATCCAGCACTTTTTCCCAGGCACCAGGCCCGCTGTCGTTCACAAACGCGTCGGATTCCCGGGGGCTTGGCAGGAGGCCGGTCAGGTCAAGTGACGCCCGCCGGAGGAGCGTGGCGCGGTCTGCCGTTGGTGAGAGCGTCAGCTGCTGTGCCTCGAGCTGCCCCAGGATGAAATGGTCCACCGGGTTACGGGCGACATCTCCGGCATCAATCACGGGCAGCGGTGGATGACCACGCTGCTGAAATGCCCAGTGGTCGCTCCTGTTTTCCCTGGCCAGGCCTGCCAGGTCAACCTGCTCGGTCGCTCGTGCCCCCCCGTCAATCCAGTGGCGGATAAGTTCCACTTCACTGTCCAAAAGCGGATCCCCCGCTTCGGCCGGTGGCATCTCCTTGGAGGCCGTGATGTGCAGCATGAAGCTCTTCTGGGCATCTCCAGGCGTGATGACCGGACCGGAAGTCCCCCCCCGGTACAGGCCAACAAGGTCCGTCAGGTTCAGGCCGCCGCTGGGATCCTGCCTGCCGTGACAGTCATAGCACCGTTTCGCCAGGAGTGGCTGGATCTGCTTTTCGTAGAGAACCCCCGCAGGGTTCGATTCCCGGTACGCGGAACCAAGGTCATACCGGTGGTCCAGGTACTCACCAACGGCCCGCTGTTCACCGGCTGTCAGAACTCGATTGAAGACCAGCACTTCGAACAGGTCCCCCTGGAAGTAATGCTCATCGGTCCCCTTCTGCTGCTGGTGTCCAATCGTCAGGCGACTCCCACCCTGAAAACCCAGGAAGCCGACATCCCCCTGGTACCGGCCGTGGTCCACCACGCTGCCATCGTGGTAGAGGGCCCATCTTTGATTGCCGGCATAGGCAGCTTCCACAACGTGACGCGTCCCATCCCACGCCGTTGTGGCCGAAGCCCCCTCGGCTCCAAACAGCACGGCGATCCGCGCGCGTCCCCTGGAATCGGGATCGGCGGCGTAGTCCTCGTATCCGAACCAGAAACCCTTGCGCTTGTGGGAATACTTGTCACTCTGGCCGGCACTGGAAAAATCCAGGATCCTGGGACTGCCGGACTGCTGCAACTGGGCCTGCATGACAACAAAAAATTGAAACGGCTGCTCCCCCGAGAGGAAACCGGCCAGCGACTCCCTGACCAGGCGGGAGCGGGTGAACCGAACGGCTGCATGTCCGTCCACCATCACCTTCTCCGGTTGCAGATCCACACTGGGTTCACGGACATGGTTATCCCGGCCACTCCTGTCCGGCCACGTGGTGACCTTCTCGCCGGCTGCTTGAGCATCCGCCGCATCCAGCCAGAGCACGAGGCCATCCCGGGGAAGATCCCGCTGCCGGGGATCGTCATCCTCCGCACTTAAGGGAAGCGCGAGCACAAGAAGGGCGAGAAGAGAGCAGGGGACAGGTCGCATGATCAGCTGGTGAGGCTCGGGGACAAGTTGACTGCCAAAACCCGGGAATGCTCAATATACCGAATCCTGCCAGCCGGATCGACAAAATCCAGCGACCTGTGCTGGTCGAGCGAATCCCGTTCCCGGCAAGACATTTTCAGTCACAACTTTTTACTTCCGCAGCATGCCACATCCACAACTTCTGCTACGATGTTCTCCAGCTGGAAACCCGTTCCTTGCACGATGGTACGACCAATGAACCGACGAGCCCTTCTCCTGCTGGCAGCGACCCTTGTTCTTGCCGTGCCGACCACTTCCCGGGCCCAGTGGCCCCAGTTTCGCGGCCCCGACGGCCAGGGGCATTCGGATGACAAACGTGTGCCTCTGAAATGGAGTGAAACCGACTCCATCGCCTGGAAGTCCGCGGTTCCCGGCTCCGGATGGTCGTCCCCGGTGATTGCCAGTGGACAGATCTGGATGACAAGCGCCCATGAGGACGGCAGATCATTACATGCTGTCTGCCTTGACCAGAAAACGGGAGAACTGCTTTTCGATGTCGAAGTGCTGACAACCGAGAACGTGGGTCCCAAGCATGCCCAGAACGGGTTTGCATCGCCGACTCCCGTGCTGGATGGAAAACGAGCCTATGTCCACTTTGGACCGCGGGGCACCGTCTGCCTGAACCTCCAGGGTGAGATTCTCTGGAAGAACACCGACCTCCCATTTGAACTTCCACAGGGTGCAGCCAGTTCACCGATCCTGCACAAGGACAAGCTCATTCTCGTCTGCGATGGAACCGACCTTCAATTCGTGGCCGCCCTCAACAAGATAACCGGTACGGTGATCTGGAAAACCGCACGCAAGCACCTGGACCGCGTGAAGGACAGGGGCTTCTTTAAAATGGCCTATGCAACCCCCCTGGTCGTAACCACCGGTGGAGTGACCCAGGTGATCTCCTCGGGTTCTGAACACGTGGCCGCTTATGACATCAAGACCGGCAAGGAAATCTGGTGGCACCAGTACATTGGTTTTTCCCTGGTGGGCCGCCCTTCCCATGGCAATGGGCTTTTTTACGTCGTCGGCTCCGTGGCCCAGGATCACCACTGTATCTATGCCATCAAGCCTGGCGGCCAGGGACAGATCAAGGATCAGGACCTGGCCTGGAAAAACCCGGATGGAATAGGACATGTCCCTTCACCGCTTCTGCTTGGCAAGGAAATCTACGTGGTCGACGACGAGGGGACCGCCCAGTGCCTCGATGCCATCACGGGTGAGATGATATGGAAACAACGGCTCGGTGGCCGCTTCCGCTGTTCCCCCTTGCAAATCGGCAACCACATCTACTTCCTCAATGAAGTAGGCAAGGCAACCATCGTCGAGACGGGCCGAGAGTTCAAGGAGAAAGCAACAAACCAGCTCGATGGCACCTTCCTGGCCTCCCCGGCCGTTGCCGATGGCGCGCTCTTTCTCCGCAGCGATACGCACCTCTACCGCATCCAGGAGGGTGCCGGTGGGGGAGAGTA
>CAYYZW010000314.1:0-14578 GCA_964476375.1 uncultured Pirellulaceae bacterium | reverse complement strand
CCGGCTCATCGGTGAACCACCACGATGAACGTGAGCAGACGCTCAATGCCCTGCTCGTGGAAATGGACGGTTTCAATTCCAACAACGGCGTGATCGTGATTGCCGCCACCAACCGTCCTGAAACACTGGACCAGGCCCTGATGCGACCAGGCCGGTTCGACCGCCAAGTCGTGGTCGACCAGCCTGACCTGCGAGGGCGAAATGACATCCTCAAGGTCCATGTCTCGAACGTCAAGCTTGATGAGGACGTGGATCTCAAGCAGATCGCCTCCATCACTCCGGGATTTGTAGGAGCGGACCTGGCCAACCTCGTGAACGAGGCAGCCCTGCTGGCAGCCCGCCGGGAAAAGCAGACGGTGACGATGGCCGAGTTCAACGAAAGCGTGGAAAGGGTGACTGCCGGGCTGGAGAAAAAACAGCGAGTGATGAACCCCGACGAAAAACTTCGTGTCGCCTACCACGAGAGTGGCCATGCCCTGGTCGCTTACAGCCTTCCCAACACCGACCCGGTGCACAAGGTATCGATCATTCCACGGGGACTGGCAGCCCTGGGCTATACCCTTCAACGGCCTGAGGGAGACCGGTTCCTGATGACCCAGGGGGAACTGGAGAGCAAGATCCACGTCCTCCTGGCAGGGACAATTACCGAGGAGCTGGTTTTTCATGACATCTCCACCGGGGCCAGTAATGACCTGGAACGCGCCACCTCGATCGCACGCAGCATGGTTATGGACTACGGCATGAGCGAGCTTGGACGGGTGAACTTCCGCCACAAGCCTGGATCGGCATTTCTCAGCCAGGGTGCCGGGGACGAACAGTATCGTCTGCACAGCGAGCGGACCGCCCAGCTGATTGATGAGCAGGTCAAACGGATCATTGACGAGTCCATCGAGGTTGTTCGAGACATCCTGGTTCAAAGGGCCAAGGCGCTCGAAGCCATCACCCACCAGCTGATGGACGTGGAGTCCATTGACGCCGATGAACTGAAGCGGCTGGTAGAGGACAACACCGAAAGCCCATGTATTGTCCCGGGCACAGGAAAAACGGCCGAGGAGACTTCCGAACTGGCGATCAACCCATCGGAGGAACTGTCCGAGCAATCGGATCCCGCATCGGCTACCGCCTCCGGTGGACAATCCAAGCCACGATGAGCACCTCCCGGATCCTCGTGATCGGTTCCATGAATCTCGACCTGGTCGTGCGAGGGACAGCCTTGCCCGCTGCTGGCGAGACCGTCGTCGGGGGTCGCTTCTTCCAGGCGTCCGGAGGCAAGGGAGCCAACCAGGCCGTGGCTGCGGCACGAGTAAGTGATGAGCCGGTCGTGCTGATCGCCGCCACCGGAAATGATCCTTTTGGTCTCCAGTTGCGGTCCGAACTGGGCCGTGAAAACCTCCACATGGACCACGTCTTCCAGGTCGAGCAGGAGGCGACCGGTGTGGCCCTGATCCTGGTCGACCGGGATGGGGAGAACTCCATCAGCGTGGCCCCGGGAGCCAATGCCCGGCTGGCTGCATCCCACCTGGACCAGGTAGGGGATTCAACATGGAAGTCCGCCAGTATTTTTCTTGCCAGCCTGGAAATCCCCCTGGAGACGGTCGCCGAGGGACTCAAACGGGCCCGCGCCCATGGCCTGACGACCATCCTGAATCCAGCCCCCGCCAGCAGGGACATCACCAGCCATCCCCTGATGCAGGAGGTGGACCTGCTGACTCCCAACCGCCAGGAGGCAGAGTTGATGACGGGAATACCCGTCAGGGATCTTGATTCTGCCAGCAGGGCTGGCAGGACGTTGCAGCACCATGGTCCCCGACGGGTGATTATCACCCTCGGCGCCGAAGGAGCAGTTCTGATCGATGACGAGATCCGCCTGCTGCCCGCAACGCGGGTCGAGACGGTGGATACAACGGCCGCGGGAGACTGTTTTAACGGCGTGCTGGCCGCGGCACTTGCCCGGCAAGAGGATCTCCTCTCGGCAGCCCAGCAAGCAACAATCGCCGCGGGAATCTGTGTTACTCGGCCTGGTGCCCAACCGTCCCTTCCAACCCGTGACGAGCTGTCCAAGTGGAAACAGGCCGGAGCCGATTTCACCTGAACGATGTGGCAATCCGAGTCCAACTTGACATCCCCGGCGGTTGCGATAACCTGATAGGACTGTATTTGAATCAAGCTCATGTCACACGCACGCCGTGTTGGAAGGAAGCAAGTACGATGACGACAAGACAAACAAATCGTCGAAAATTCTTACAGGCCTCGACCGCAGCGGGAGTTGGTTTCTGGGTTGCCGGTGGTGTTCAGGCCGAAGAAAGCAAGTCGGCGCTGGAGACGATCAACTTTGCCTGTATCGGAGTGGGCGGCAAGGGCCAGAGTGACTCCAACGATGCCGCTCGTCATGGCAACGTGGTAGCGATCTGTGACATTGATGACAACAACCTTGGCAAGGCAGCAGCTCGATGGCCGAAGGCCAAGAAATTCAACGATTACCGAAAGATGATCGAGGAATTTGGTGACAGTTTTGATGCCGTCACTGTCAGCACTCCTGACCATTCCCATGCTCCTGCCAGCTCACTGGCCATCAAGGCAGGCAAGCACTGTTTCACACAGAAGCCGCTCACGCACTCGATCGAGGAAGCCCGCGTCCTCGGTGAACTGGCCAAGAAGCATGGTGTCCAGTCCCAGATGGGTAACCAGGGTACGGCCTCAGGCAATCTTCGAAAGACCGCGGCCCTGGTCCAGGCCGGACTGCTCGGAAACGTCTCGGAAGTTCATGTCTGGACAAACCGGCCGGTATGGCCCCAGGGGAATGTCACCCCGAAGGTTGGTCCCGTCCCGGCACATATTCACTGGAACGAATTCCTGGGCCCGGCAAAGCACCGTGATTATGCCCCGGATTACCACCCCTTCAAGTGGCGAGGATGGTGGGACTTTGGCACCGGTGCCCTTGGGGACATGGCCTGCCATACACTCAACCTGCCCTTCATGGCCCTGGAGCTCAAGGATCCCACCTCGGTAGTCGCCGAATCGGCAGAGCACGACAAGCAGACCTATCCGGGCTGGTCGGTTATCACCTTCCAGTTCCCGGCACGCGGAGATCGTGGTCCCGTCAAGCTGGTCTGGTATGACGGTGGGAAGAAGCCGGCCGCCAACCTGTTTCCGTCGCCGAAGGTCTTCACCAACAGCCAGGGGAAAGCCGTCGATGCGGGACAGTACCGCAAGATTCTTAATACCGGTTCCCTGATGGTTGGGGACAAGGGAACACTCCTCTCCCCCGGCGACTATGGCTGGGACACCAACTACACCGGTGTATTGGCGGACAATGAGTGGATTCCCCAGTCACAGATCAAGGAACCATCGGTGGAGATCGTGGAATCACCCGGTCACTTCACTGAATACGCCAATGCCATCAAGGGTGGCCCGGCACCTCGCTCCAACTTTGCCAACTACGCAGGCCCTCTGACCGAGGTAATCCTGCTGGGGAACCTGGCTGTCTGGGTTTCCGGCAAGAAAGTGGAATGGGATGCCAAGAAACTGCAGGCCACGAACGCCCCTGAAGTGGCATCCATTGTTCGCAAGAAATACCTTAACGGGTACGGTATTTAGTCCGTGCCTTGCAGAAACGATATTTTACAACCTGACAAGCCGCGGGCGCCGTTCAAGCAAGGCGGTGCTCGCGGCTTTTTTCAGCTGCTGTCACAAAAAGAAACTACCATTCCTTAAAACCAGGTCTTATCAATGCCACGTATTTTCATGCCCATCGGGGATGCCACCGAAACACTCGATACGTACTACCCCTATTTCCGCCTGCAGGAGGCCGGTTTCGAGGTCGATGTGGCCGGCCCGGAGGCACGACTCTACCACACGGTCCTGCACGAGATTCCTCCCGACTCGCTTGTCCCCTGGGATTTTACCCAGGAACGGCCGGGCTATTTCATCCAGGCCACGGTGGCCTTCGCCGATGCCCGTGCAGAGGACTATGCCGGTGCGTTCATCTCCGGGGGACGGGCTCCCGAGTTTCTTCGCTACAACCAGGACCTGCTGAAGATGGTCCAGGAGATCTCAGAACAAGAGAAGCCGATCGCCTGTGTCTGCCACGGCATAGAAATCCTGACTGCCGCGGACATCATCCAGGGACGGGAGGTGACAACGGTCGCCAAGTGTGCGATGGATGCCGAGCAGGGAGGGGCAAACTACGTGGACCAGGAGGTCGTCGTTTCCGGGCACATCGTGACAGCCAGAACCTGGCATGACAATGCGCCACTGATGCGAACCTTCCTGGAGATGCTCAACGGGAAGGCATCCTGACAACGCGGGAGAGATCAGGGCCTGGTCATCCTGTGTGTGGGTACCGGGCGACCTGGACGGAAACTCTGGGTCTGTCGAAAACGGGCACGGGCAGGAAGCTGCTCGACGACCAGCGTCACTGCCTGGTGCACCTGGGATTCAAGCTCTACCGGGTCCATCGCGACCCGGGCGTTGATGATCAGGTCGACCTGGCGGGTCCGGCAATCCGATGGCAGTGATAGTTCCGCGGGGGAATCACTGCTGACCAGGTTGGCCACCCCATGACCGTCCTGGGCCATGCCGATCGTCTTCAGGTGCGCGGTCTCCGCTCCCGATTCTGCAAGCTGGCTGCGGAGCTGCTCGATGATTCCCATCAACAGCCCATCCAGCTCAAACAATTCGTCCGCCTGGACCTCGAGGCTGGCATTCAGCCAGCCGAGTTCGGCTTCTCCCTCGGCGTAAATGTCGTAGTCCAGTTCCAGGATCCGGCGTCCAAAAGCACCCTTCTGATCCAGCAGTTCCACGAGGGCATCTATCCCGATCCCCTCTCGGGCAGAAATTCTCAGCACAGGTACCCCGGGATAGGATTCCTTGAGCATGGCTTCTAGTTCGTCCGCTTCCTGCTCAGATAACTGGTCAATCCGGTTGAGCAGGATAAAGTCTGCTTCTTCCAGTTGCTTGGTGAAGATGTAGGCCGCCTTGGGGGAAAAACCTCCTCCTCCATCCTTCGCCAGGATCTTGCGGCCATGGCTTGGCTTGAGGATCACACCGTAGGGTGCCACCTGGAACTGGTCCGGGTGAAGCTGCAAAAGTGGTTGCACCACCGTAGCCACCAGGTCCGTGCAACTCCCGACTGGCTCGGCCAGGATAATATCCGGTTGCTGATCACTACTGAGTCGTTGGACCGTTTCTGTCAACTCGTTGAAATGGCAGCAGAAGCATGCACCGGCAACTTCTCCGACAGAAAATCCCATGGACCTCAGGGAGTGGGTGTCGACCAGGTCCACGGCCTGGTCATTGGTGACAATCCCCACGCTCAGTCCCTGCTGCTGGTAGTAACCTGCCAGCCGGGCGATCGTGGTTGTCTTTCCGGCACCGAGAAAACCGCCGATAAGTACAAACCGCATGGGATCTCCTTCCGCTCACAAAACGCATCAAGAGTGTTGTTTCTCAGCTTAGTAGACTATCTCGCCTCGAATGGCCTCTGCGGTCAAAGCACCCCGTTTGGTGATTCAAGCAGGGCTGGCAAGCTGGAGAATCTAACTTGACCTTGCAGGTCCTTGCGGTCAAGCAGCGATAGGACAAAAGAAACCGCCGATGGAGGAAAGAGTTTCCCCGAGAAGGCACTCAAGAGAGCTCCAACCCTCTGCAAGTCGTCAAAAGAAACGATGCACAACGATCGCCAGACAAATGACGTACGAAGCCATGTGCGTGGAATATTCGTCCAGCACGGGGCCGATCCACAGGATCCGATCGAAGAGGCGATCCTGATCCATGATGGTTTCTATTGCGGTCGCCGTTTCCACTGCGGTCCGCTGCACGCGGTCTGGTTTGTCGAGGAAGACCAGTTGAAAATCTATAACCAGCAGGGTGTCATACTGAAAACCGCCGTCTCGGTTCTTCTTCAGCCGCTGGAAAAAGCTGCCTGAATACAGGGCCATCGAACAAGCGGATGGAGAGGGATTCGAACCCCCGGTACGCTTACACGTACAGCAGTTTTCAAGACTGCCGCCTTCGACCACTCGGCCATCCATCCGTCCGCAAGGAGGTATCATTCTCCTTGTGATGAATCTACCGGGGCACGCGTGATTGTGTCAAAGGGTTATCCAGCAGGCATCTGGCGACTGATCTGCCGACTCTGCCGGGCCTGCTCGAGGCATTGCTGGACAGACTGCTGCAATTTGTCAAGCAACTGTTCATCATCCCACTGCACAACATCCTCCGGCTGGATCGGATCCCCGACCACCACCCGGATCACATCCGACTGGGGCAGCCAGCGGGAACGCGGCCAGGCCTGGTAGGGGCCATCGATACCGACCGGGACAATCGGCACCTTTCCTCGCCGGACCAGGGAACAGATACCGGGTTTGAACTCCAGTAATCCGCCATCCTGAGTCCGTGTCCCCTCGGGAAAAAGAAGCACGACCTCACCACGGCGCAGGCATGAGAGTGTCTGCTTCAAGCCGGCCAGGCCAAGCCCATCCCGGTCGATGGAAATCGCATCAAGAAACTGGATGATCCAGCGAAGCAGGAAAAACGTGAAGAGCGTCTTTCTCGCCAGGAAGTTCATTCTTCGCTGAGACTGCATCCCGACCACCATCGGGTCCAAGTGACTCTGGTGATTCGAACAGATCAGCACCCCTCCCTGGGACGGGATCTTCTCACGGCCAAAACAGCGGTACCGGAACCACACGATCCCGACCAAACGGAACAGAGCCCGCATGGCATGGTACCCGGCCCGCTTGATCCACGATCGTTTCACGGCCTCTTCCCGCTAGTTGCTATCACGCCGGTGGATAGTTTCATTCACCAACCGGACAAGTTGCTTCACGACCTCGGTTTCGTCCAGGTCGTCCGTGTTCACCGTGGTCGCATCCGCCGCGGCCTGCAGACGGCCGACGGGCCTCCTGGCATCCCTCTCGTCACGAGATTGCAGCTGGGCCAGAACGTCTTCCCATTCCACATTGATTCCCTGCTCCTGCAGCTGTACCTGTCTCCTGCGAGCACGTTCCAGGGGGGATGCTGTCAGAAAGACCTTGCAATCCGCTTCGGGAAAAGCAACGGTTCCCTGATCCCGCCCCTCGGTCACGACATCTCCCGATGATGCCAGGTGGCGTTGTAAACAGACGAGCGCCTCCCGCACCTCCAGGTTATCTGCGACATGGTGAATATTGTCTGTCACCTCGGGTTCGCGGATTGCCTGGCTGATATCCTTGCCCCCGACGAGCACGATTTCTTCCCGGAATTCCAACTGCAACCCTGCTGCCAGCTGCCCCAGCGCGAATCTTTCGTCCCAGCCAATACCCTGCTGCAGGGCCAGGTAAGCAACTGCCCGGTACATGGCGCCGGTATCGAGAAACTGGAATCCCAGTTGCCGGGCAAGCTCCCTTGCCACACTGCTCTTGCCGGCACCCGCAGGACCATCGATCGTAATAACCATCCCTTTATTCCCCAGCTGCCGGGCCGGCCCAGCGGGCCTCGACTTCCAGCCATTCAGCTGCTGCCATCTCCACCACCGCGTTCCCATCTTCCATTCGGCAGCTGCCAAGCGAATCTCCCTTGAAATCACGTTGCTCGGCATGGAGCAGGGGTCGAAAGGCCGCCAGGCGAACCTTGCCCGGCCGGCCGGATGTTTCCAGCAGTCGAACAGTCAACCCCACGCACTGGCCCGCTTCCATAAGGGGTGTCCATGATGTTGCGACAACATTCCTGGCATTCAAGTGAAAGAGCCAGCTATTGGTATGGCCCTTGGGTGGAGCGGCGTTTTCGAATCGAGCAGGAACATCTGCAGCAAAGGCCATCGACTGGGAGTAGGCCTGGGGAAGATCCACACCAATGCCAAGCCGGAATACCCGGCAACTCTCCCCCCTCACAACAAGCAGGCTATCGAGCATCCGGTTTCCCACGCGGCGATGGAAGGGCAACCCGGACGGGAGGATAGAAGTTCGCCAGTCGTCTTCGTGAATCTCGATGTAATCCGGGGATTCCAGACGACGGGCAGAGGCCCGCTGCCTTGTCTGGTTGACAGCCCTGTGAAGTGAGGCGCTTTCATCCGCCCAGGCAAAACGGCTGGCGAAATAGGAATTCCAGGGGTCTCCGGATGGCTCACGGTGGACCTCAAGCTGGATCTCGACCTCCAGCACCCGGCTCCCCTTGACCAGTTTCATGCGTTGTTCGAAATTTGCCAGGAGCTGCTCCTCCTCGTCAAGCAGTTTTCCCCGGGAGGTGATTTCCCCCATCGTTTCGGTCAGCCCGGTCACCTCGATTTCCTCGGCCAACATCGAACTGTAGTGTGCCAGTTCGTCCTGCGATGCCCAGGCTTCACCCGGTTTGCGCTGGCCCGGTTCCCGGTATGCCAGCTGCTGGGAAAGCCGGTTTCCACGTGTCCCGTATTCACCAATCGACTGGATTCCACCGCTGCGTGGATTTACAACGACCCTGAAAAAATCATTCTGCAGGACATTCTCTTCGGCCATCGGTTGCCCTGGCTTGTTCACACCTGCCTGGCCTTCCGCATCCACCCAGCAAAATCCCATCGACGGAACATCCACAACAAGCTGCCGCTGGATGGATTCGGGCTGGCCACTTTCCGCTGCTGCATAGACCGGTCCCTCGGTGGCGGGCAACTGGTGCAGCTTGTCCGCCCGGCACTCCACACGGCGGACAAAACTGAGGGGATTGACCAACAGGTAACCGTCCCTGGGTGCATCGTCACTACGGGGAATACCGGCCGATACTGCCGTCAGCTGGGCTTCTATGGCCGCTCCCAGCTGGCTCTCAAGTTCCGCCAGCGATGCGGGTTCCAGGCCGGCAGCCCCTGCCGTGGCCGGCTCAAGGAATAGTGAGACGGCCAGTAATTGCCCCTGGAGCGAAGAATAGGCATCAACCTTCTCTCCCAGCAGGATGGCCAGGAAGGTCAATGCTTCCAACTGTTGCCAGCGGGACCAGCAGCGATAGAAGCTGACAGCACGAGAGATGACATCCTCTTGCTGACGGACAATCGCCTGCTTCAGGTAAGGAGAAGAGTACTGATCCGCCTCAAACCGATCGTTCAGCCCGGGAAGGTCGGTCTGCTCAAAATAGTCCTCCACCGTGATGAATCGGCCAAGGGCATTCGTATAGCGGGAGATCCGGCGCAGGTCGTCATACCAGGGACTGGACTGGCCTGGCCAGTGTGCCAGGCAGAGCGTGGCGACGTGGTCCATATCCATCGACTCGCCCAGACGATTGGCCAGGGACAGGAAAGTCTCCGGAAGGTTCGCGTTGAGCGGAATCCGGGCCAGGGCGTCGATGGATGTCGCATCGGTCCCTTCCCAGCGGGTCTTCACCTGGCTCCCCTCCGGAAACGAGCCATCCTCGAAAGTAAGGTGTATTGCCCCCACAAAACCGCTCTTCACCAGCAGCTGGGGAAGAGCGGGGGTAAGACCATACCGGCGACGGCCGAAGACCGTGACCTGCTTTCCCAGCTGTTGCTGGAAAATCTCCTGGCCACGTCCCAGTTCCGCCCGCAGGCTTTCCAGTGGCATCAGCGGCCAGGCACGATCTGCACCAGCTCCCCCGACCAAACCGACCCTGCCCTCATCGATTCCCTGCCTGAGCATCTCCAGTGACCGCGGATGATCCGTTTCCATACGCTCGATCAAATCACCTGACAGGATCAGGTTGACCGGTACGTCCAGATCCAGTTCCTGCTGCAACAAGGTTCCGAGGGTACCAGGAACGGTCATTGTCAGGTCAATCAGGTAGGCGTCGACCGAGTAATAATGGTCCCGTTCCTCGGCGAGCAGGTCGAAGCAGGCAGTTATTTTCTGGCGGGCACCTTCCAGATCCCCCTCCACCGCTGCATTGGCCGCCGCCACAGCCAGGTTCTGGAAATGGATCTCGTCCAGGTTGCTTGCATAGCGCATCTGGCGTGTCAGTAATTCCACCTGGAGCTGGCAGTAGCCAAGTGCCAGGAAATCGGCCACGAGCTCCTCATCCAGTCCCGGCAATGGATCTATATTTTCCAGTGCCGCGGCGATAATAGCTGGACGGTCAATTGTCCCCTGGACGACGACCGCTCCCTCCTCCCGGGCCCGGTCGATGAAGCCCGTGGAAAGGTCCTGCTCGCTCAGAGGCGGAATCACGATCAGCCGCTCCGCCAGTTCCTCTGGTGGATCATCCATCCGCCGCCATTCGATGATCGACTGGGCCGAGGCGATCAAGCGGGGGTGCCAGAGAGCCGACCAGCCGGCAAGTAAACCGGCCGCATCATCGCCCTCGTGGTGAACGGGAAAATCCTCCAGGCTATGACAGGGGAGCAGGATTATCAGCTGTTGATAGCTCATGGGGCAGTCCGGCTATAATCAAAGGAGCGTAACAACCGATAATGTAAGGGGATAGGCTGAAAAAAGATCCCATGGCACGACACAATTGTCCGCTCCGTCAAAGATCCGGAAATGGTCGAACCTGGACTGGATGGGGGTGGTTCAATTTCCCCTATCACGTGAGATAACAAGAGTTTACGAGGGAACATGGGTCAATCCATGGCTTTCTGTTTCAGGCTTGGAAACATTGACAATGTACGGTTTTTTTAGCTAGATTAAAGTGGGTGAACAGGGATTACAGAAAAGGCCGCTCTGTGATTCTTCGCGACAACGGATTCATTTTTTGACCGAAGATTTTATTCGCGATTTTTCGAGTTTAGGGCATCTCTCTCAATCAAATTGGTTTCTCTCTCGCAGGGTAACGCGAGTGCGCCACTCGGCAGCCAGGATCGGTAACTGGTTAACCGGGATGTTATTTTAGCATTCGATGCTCCTGTTCAGGTAAGATTCTGGCACGAAAACGAAGGCCCATTATTTCATGGCAAAAAAACCAACAAGATCAGAAGGTGCCTGGGGAATTGATATCGGGCAGTTCGCCCTCAAGGCCCTTCGCTGCACCAAAGTCGATGGTGAGATCGTCGCAGATGATTTCGAGTATATCGAATACTCCAAGATTCTCAGCCAGCCGGAAGCCGATCGAAATCAACTGATCGAAGAGGCGATTTCCACATTTCTTGAAAGAAATGATACAACCGGTGACAAGATAGCAATCACGGTACCGGGCCAGGATGGACTGACGAAATTCTTCAAGCCACCTCCCTCGGACATCAAGAAGTTGCCGAGCATCGTGGAGTATGAGGCCCAGCAACAGATTCCCTTTGACCTCACCGAGGTCGTCTGGACCTACCAGAAGATGTCCGGCAGCCAGCAAGATGGAAACCTGCTGGGAGATGCAGAAGTCGGCCTGTTTGCAATCAAACGGGACCAGCTCGAACGGTCACTCAACCAGTTCGAAGCCCACGATTTGGATTTGCATGGCGTACAGATGGCGCCTCTGAGCATTTACAACTTTGTCGCCTACGATTTACTGGAAGCCGAACCGGATCCGGATGATTATGACCCGGATGATCCTCCTGCCTCCTACGTCGTCATCTCCATTGGTACGGAGACCACGGATATGGTGATTACCAATGGGCACCGGGTCTGGCCTCGGAGTTTGCCAATCGGCGGAAACCACTTTACGCGGTCCCTGACCCGGGAACTGAAGCTGACCTTTGCCAAGGCGGAACACCTGAAGCGAAACGCGTCGGACATCGAAGACCAGAAAAAAGTAATCCTGGCAATGCGAGCGGTTTTCCAGGACATGGTGACGGAGATCAAACGTTCGATCGACTACTTTAACTCGATTGACCGTCGGGCAAAAATCCAGGGGATTGTCTTGTTGGGGAACACGGTCAAGTTACCCGGGTTAAGGCGATTCCTGGCATCGAACCTCGGTTACGACATTATTGCCTACGATAGTTTCAAGCGACTGCAGGGATCAAGCGTCACAAGCAACCCTATCTTTCGTGATAATTTCCTCTCCTTCGGACCCTGCTATGGCCTCTGCCTGCAGACGCTTGAAATGGCCCAGGTGGACACCGACCTATTGCCGCGCGAGATCATCACCGAGCGATTGGTAGAAGCAAAACGTCCCTGGGTGATTGCCTCAATCTCCGCACTATTGCTGGGTTGCGCGTTCAACTACTTCTTTGCCTACGGGGCATGGCTGGAGGTCAACAAGGAACTCCGCACAGAGTGGGCAGGACCGATGAGCGCCGCCAATAACGCGCACGTCCAGAGTAGCGGCCATCTGGAGCAGGATGACAAGTTGAAAAAGGAACTGAGTCACTTGACCGCGGTCGGCGATGAACTGGTGGGAAATAATGAACGACGATTGATGTGGCTGGAACTGTTCCGCGCCCTCAATAGCGCCCTGCCACGGGCCCCGGATTTCCAACCAGGTATCTGGCGGGATCCCAATAACAAGAACCATACATTTGACTCCCGTGTGGATCTTTACATCAAGACCCTCGAATCCAAGTACTTCGAGGATCTCGTGGAATGGTTTACCCCACAAATGCAACAACAATACCGGTTCACCCAGCCATGGCTTTTTGAAAAATCCGAGCCGGAAAAAGCGGATGGAAATGGTGTAGCTGGGGCGGGTGTGGACAATGGTATGCAAGGGGGTGGCGAGGGCACATCCACAACCACGTCCGGCCCTAGTGGTCCTGGCTGGGTGATTGAACTGACTGGATTTCACTATTTCAGCAAGTCGGAACGGGATGGCGGTGTTGAGCATGTACGCAATACCATCATCAAGAATCTCTCGGACAAGATCGTGATGCTACCCGACGCCGACGGCGACCCACGACCATTTACGATGGACGAACTGGGGATCGGTTATGCTGTATTGCTCGACCTGGGTGAAACCAAGAACGAGAAGATCATTAACCCGAATGCAGATCCCGCCACCGCCGAGGGGGGGGAAGGGGAAGAGGGAGCCGCCCTGGCCGGAGCCGGTGATCAGGGACAAGCCGGTTTAGCAGGCGATGCAAATTCCTTTTTCACAGTCAAGAAATACAGTTTCACCCTCCAGTTTTCCTGGCAGGCACCCCTTGTCACCGAGCGTTTGACCCGTCGCAACGAGTTTGTCACCGCCTGGGAAAACGCCTCGAGTCTCGAACAGGTAGGGACGAGCCCGAACATCGGAATGACAGTCGAACAGGTGAAGCGAAGGGCAGAACGTTATCGAACGATGAATGACCTGGGCCTGGCAAACATTACGCTCAAGGATTTTGATCAACCAGAGCCTCCGAACGGTGCCGGCGAGGCACCGATCGACGCGCCCCCCGGTGGGCCATGAAAATAAGGACCGGAAAGGGAACTTCTTTCCTTCCCGAAACATCTAAGAATAACCCACAGGCAAACAACGCTGACCACATCTTTTGACCCCTGAGGTACGGATCCCATGCAAGGCACCAAGAAGATCTTCTGGATCCTGACACCCCTGATCACTATTGCTTCGCTGTTTATCTGGTTCAGGGCGTCCGGCAAGTTGACATCGGAACGTACGGCCAACACGAGTAGCATCGTGTCAAAGTTCTCGGGATTGGATTCGATTAAAAGCACCAACCAGGTCCATCCAAACCAGGTTTCCCACGAGAAGATGCAGGGGTTGATCAACGGACTCAAGGAAGACCTGAAAGAAGCCTGGGAGTTGCAGTATGAGCGGCAGAAAGGCGTTCTCACCTGGTCCGACGAACTGGGAGTCGATGTCGTGGGTAACCTCTCTTCCAAGACACCCATTGAATGGAAAGTTCCCTATCCGGGACAGGCATCAAGTGAAAAACAGCAGTTCGAGAACAAGTTCAAGATCCGCCTTGTGGAGGCCCCCCTGCGATACAGGGAGATCTACAAGATTTATGCCAAGAAGCAACTTCCACAGCTGGCTCAGACAATCAGTGCGGAGTGGTTACCAGGAACATCCAGTAACGATGGTGAGGGCGGAGGCGAGGAAGATGCGGCAGGTGCCCCCGGAGGTGGAGGAAAGAAACCGGATGACTCAAGTTCACTGGTAGCCTGGTCCTCCGTCAGCCAGAAGGAGATCCTTGATCGGTTTAGCTGGACCAACCGTACACCCACCACGGCCGAAGTGATGTATGCGCAGGAGGATCTCTGGGTCATCAAGCAGTGGATGGACGTTATTGCCCGTACCAATCGTGGCGCGGATGCCCGTTACAATGCTGCAATTACAGAGATTGTCTCTATCGAGCTGCCCCAGCAAGGGCGAGGAATATCACTCGCCGGCCGACTCCAAATGCCTGGCGGAGGTTTCTCTGGAGAATCCGGTGAAGGGGGTAGCGGTGGTGATATGATGGCCGGAATGATGAATGCCATGGGGGGTGGTGATATGGGATCGGGAGGTCCCGGTGCCGGTGCCTCATTGTTATGCGCCGGAGTCGGAGGTGGAGGCGGAGGAGCCGGAGGAGGCAGTGGAGGTGGAGGTGGTGAAGACGGAGAGAATTCCGGCGCGGCTGCGACACCAGGAGCAAATGATCCAATCAACCTGCGATACGTCGATCGCCAGTTCCATCCGCTGGAAGCGACCAAATTGAGGACAGCTCTGAATCCCGATAACAAGGTTCCCGAGGATGCCTACCTGGCAGTCGCCAAGCGTTACCCAACACGTATCCGTCTGAAAATGGACATGCGCCGCCTGCCGGACCTGT
>CAYYZW010000313.1:0-3373 GCA_964476375.1 uncultured Pirellulaceae bacterium | reverse complement strand
CCCGCCCGGTCAATGTAAAAGTGGCCACGGCCGGTCGCTCGCCGGCCCAGCAATAGTGCAGTCTGGTCGATACCGTCAATGCGGCGGTCCTCCGGTAGTTGGAAACCGCAGAGCGTGGCGAACGTCGGCATCAGGTCGATGGTGGCGAAAGTGGCATCGGAGACCTGGCCGGCCGCCACCTTGCCAGGCCAGCGGACGATACAGGGCAGCCGGTAACCCCCCTCGTAAGGGGACCCTTTGCCGTTTCGAAGCGGCCCTGCCTGGCCCCAGAAAATCGATCCCTCCGGATGGCCTTTTTTGCGGGAGGTGTACTTGTCCTGGTTCCAGGGGCCGTTGTCGCTGGTGTAGATCACCAGCGTGTTGTCGCCGAGACCCAGTTCATCGAGCACGTCGAGTAGCCGGCCGGTCTCGTGGTCGAACTCCTCGACGACATCGCCGTACAGACCGCCGGCGGACGTGCCGCGAAATCGCTCTGACGCATCGATGATGGTGTGCATCATCGTGTGGGCGAGGTAAAGGATGAACGGTTTGTCGGGATCCCGTTTTTCCTTGAGGTAGGTGATCGATTTGTCGGTATAGAGAGTGACCAGGTCCCCCATCTTTCTCGTGCTTCCGGCCGGTTCGTTGTTCTCGTGAAAGGTAACCCCTCCGCCGTCGTTGGCCCCCAGCGGACCAAAATAATAATCAAACCCCTGCGCATTCGGCATCCGCTCAAGGATCGGCTTGCGGTTGGAGACATCCCACTTGCCGATGCAGGCAGTCTGGTAACCCGATTTCTGCATCAACTCGGCGAAGGTGATTTCCGATGCCGGCATACCCCAGCCCCTGCTGCGGATGGGATATCGCCCGGTCAGAAGGGCCGAACGGGAGGGGCCGCAGACCGTTTGCGAGTAAAAGGAGGTGTAGCGGGTCCCCTCGCTGGCCAGCTGATCAAGTCGGGGGGTCTTGTTCTTTTCGTTGCCGTAACAGGCCAGGTCGGCATAGCCCTGGTCGTCGGTAAAGATGATCAGAATATTGGGCTTTTCAGCCGCCATCACCGGGGAACAGGCAAGCAGAATGAAAATCGCAAAAATCTTTTTTTCCCAGCTCATGGTCGTGCCCTCGGTCGATAGGGATGGTCGCGGATGGCAGGCGCGACCCGGCTCGTGCAAGCCAGGTGGGATGCATCAGCAGTTGCCGCGGCGGGAAAACAGGTGTTGATCGGGCTACTTGGCCCGCACCAGCTTGATGATCCGCCCGTCCACATTCCAGTCCTGTACGTAGAGGTTCCCCTCATGGTCCCAGTAGGAACCGTGGGTGCCACTAAAGACCCCCTCGACCCACTGCGCCTGGCGAATGCCGTAACTGCGGCCCTTGCCCGGATCGTTGTTGTGGCCCAGCACGGCACAGATCGTGTTGCTCTTGTCGAGGATCACCACCCGCCCGTGCAGGTCCGGCACGGACACGTAGTCCCCCTGCACGGCGGCCGAGGTGGGCATGCCCAGTCCGGTAATCACCACCTCGATGAACTCGCCTTCCAGGCTGTAGTGCAGCAGGCGGCCCTTGGGCTGGTGGTTGCGGTCACAGACCAGCAGCCGGGGGGGATCATAACGATCGTCGAGCGTCATCCCGTGGGCGGTGTTGAATTGTTTCAGCTCATTCCCCTTTTCCCCGAAGTGCATCAGGTACTTGCCGGTCTTGTCGAACTTGAAAATATGGTTGCTGGCATAACCGTCCGACAGGAAGATATCGCCGTTGGGGGCGACGGTGATCGCCGTGGGGTTGAATCTTGTCAGTTTCAGTCCCGACTCCTGGGGAAAGGGGAGTTTGAGGACGATCTCGCCACTACGGGCATTAAACTTGATCCCCTCGGCATTGGCATTGCGGGCGCCGTAAATGAACTCGGCATCTCCCTCGGCACGTATTTCCATGTCGTGCAGGCGGGAATACTTGTCCCCCAGGTATTCCTGGATCACCTTGCCATCCGGGGAGAAAACAACGACCCCCTTGTCCGCACTGGTGTAGACGTTGCCGTCCTTGTCGACCACCACGCCACCGTGGGTCGGCCCCAGGGCCGACGTTCCATCGGGACGAAGTCCCCAGCCGGGAACCGTATCGAAGGTCATCAGGCCGCTGCCCATCCGTGCCGGCTTGGTCTCCGCGGCCAGCAGCAGGGGGAGTGCCATCGTCAGCAGGATTGGAAGGGTGATACGCGTCAGGCGGTTTTTCATGATCGGCGCTCCTTGGTTGTGGCGTGGAGAATCCTGAAGGGTTGGAAGGGCGTTCAATGTGGACATTAGAATACGACGCGCCGGCACGCACAAGCAAGAGGGCGTCGTTGGAAGAGGTGCCATGTGGTTTTCGGTGTCCAGGCTCAGGCGCCCTCGGTCTCCAGGTCGGTGGAAAGAAAGACCTCGTGGACATCCAGCTTGCTCGGCCCCCGGAACATCTCTGCGGGGGCCCGGTTGGCATGGGCCTCGGCAAATGCCTCGCTCCGCGTCCAGGCAGTGAAATCCTCCATCGACCGCCACCAGGTCTTGACCTCGTAATAGCCCTCGGCGTCGGGATCCTCCACAAATCTCCCGGCCTCATGGTCAAATCGCACCGGGCGAGGACGGTGGACCTCGTTGCGAATAAAACCGGGAGCGCGGTCGACAAGGTGAACCCGGTTTCGGAAGCGGTCCTCGAAGTCGATTTCATGGCCCGTGGCAACGGGTATGCAGTTGGTGACAACAATCATTGCGACCCTTTCAATTCAATGTCCCCGGCATTTCACTGCCGGGCCTGGCGGATGTTATTGACGCGACGTCGTTGGTATCGCCGCGGCGGCAATGACCAGGGCGGCTCCCACAAACAGCAGCGGGCACCCCCAGTCGATGGAAATAAAAGCGGACGCCATCCGGCTTTCGGAGACGGTCACCTGGTAGTGGATGACCGTGAAGAGGATCACGCCCATCGAACCCACACCTGTAAACCAGAGAGCCTTGAGGGCCCCGGCCAGGATGCAAATAAAGGAGACGACTGCCAGGATCAGGACGATCACCCCATCTCCTGTCCCACCACGGAAATAGTTCATCGTTAACGAGCCGACGCTGAAAAATGGGCAGAAAACACCCACGAAGAGGACCAGGGAACCACAGATTCCGAGCAGGCGATTGTTTGAATCATTGCCTGCTTCAGCCGGCCTTGAATTTCTTGTTGTTCGCCGTGTTGAGCGGCGCGAGCTGCTCCGTCGTCGAGTGGGGCGATCGGTGGCAATCGGAAATGGGTTCGTGGCAATGGGAGTGACCCGTGTGGCACCACCTGGGCCGGGTGCCGGGGAAAGGGGGGCCACGGGGGTGGGGGCGGGCGGTCCGGGAGCAAACGGCGTGACGGGTGTGGCGGCGGGTGGGCC
>CAYYZW010000312.1:0-16990 GCA_964476375.1 uncultured Pirellulaceae bacterium | reverse complement strand
ATTGTGTCCGTGACCAAAGTAGATGTAATCGCCGACCTGGACCATGCCGCCATGGTGATTCTGAAGTTCACTGGCCGACCGGTAATAGACCTCCTCGGTTCCCAGCTTCTCCCCCTGGACCTTCATCCGTAACAGCGCGCTTCCGCCGTCCCCATATCCGGATGAACAAAAAACCAGGTCCCCGCTGATAACCGGTGTGGGAACATTCGCCGTCCCGTTGGCAATCCGATCATAGCCCCAGAGAAAGGACCCATCCTTGGCAGCGACCCCGATCACTCCCCGGCCGACCAGCTGAACGTATTGCTTGATCGCTCCAACCTGGCTGATGACGATCGACGAGTAACCGGCTCCGTCATTGCCGCGCCCGCCCCCCTTGTGGAAAGGTGATTTCCAGACGACCGTGCCCGTCTTCTTGTCCAGTGCTGCCATCATCGCCTGGTTGGAACCGGGCGTGCAGATCAAACGATCCCCATCGACCAGCGGTGATTCACTGAATCCCCATCCCGACATCATGCGGCCGCCAAAGTCCTTGCCATAGTTCTTTTTCCAGACCAGCTTGCCCGCCTCCGCATCCACGCAGACCAGGTCTCCCTTCAGCCCCACGGCGTAAACAAGGTTCCCATCCACGGTCGGCGTGCCGTTGGAATGATCGCCCGACCCCACGGGGGTGGACCAGACGTGGGACCCATCCTCCTGGAGAAAAGCGGAAAGGTGTTCCTGGCCATCATGTTTGCCAAGCGTGTAGATCCGACCATTCGAAATGGCCACGCTGGCATACCCATTACCCATCCCCTTGACCGACCAGAGTAGGCGAGGCGACGATGTGGACCAGTCGTTGTTCAGCCCGGTGACCGGGGAAACACCATCCCTGGCCGGCCCGCGCCACTGCGGCCAGTCTCGCGAGACTCGCTTCGGTGCCGCCACGGCAACGGTCGTTGTCTGCTCAGCCTGCAGGGCGAACTTCCTGTCGGTGCTACTGAGCCTGGCAAGGGGTACGGAAAGAACCGTACCATCCTCTTTCTTCAGCCGCACCAGGCCATCCTCCAGGCCCAGCAAATCTGCTTCCACCTTGAAGGTGCCGGTTGTGTCAATCCAGGTCCGGGCCACCACGACCGAACTAACCAGGCAGGCCAGCAGGAGTACGACACCACTTATTGTTCGATGACTCATCATCTCTTGATTTCCTCGCTTGACAGGGATCTTCTTGTTGGCTGGTGATATTGTACTGAAATATACCAACCTGTTTTGGGACTTTTGTCTCTTTCCATTACGATGGTGGTTCGAGGGCCAGCGTGGCCATTCCATCCCCAGCCTCCAAAGGATATCAGAATGCTTCGCCTGCTCTGCCTATTCCCTCTTCTTATCCTTGCTGCCGGGCTCCCGGCCGCCGAGACCTGGCCCCGGTTCCGGGGAAAAAACGGCGCCGGGGTTTCATCCACCCAGGGAATCCCCTACCAGTGGACCGTGAAGGACTACCGCTGGTCACGACAACTCCCCGGCGTCGGCCATTCTTCCCCCGTGGCATGGGAAAAGCAGCTTTATGTCACCAGCGGGGATGAAACAACAGGGAACCGGTTGATCCTGGCTGTCGATGCGAACAAGGGAACAACGCTCTGGCAGCGGTCGTTTCGTGATCAAGCACACGGCAAGCACAAGCTCAATAGTTTTGCCTCGACAACTCCCGCGGTCGACAAGGATGGCATCTACCTGGGCTGGGGAACTCCCACGGGGGTGACCATCATGGCCCTGGGACACGATGGTGAATCGCGATGGAAAGCGGACCTGGGCGCATTCAAATCGGGCCATGGATTCGGCGTCTCCCTGGTGCTCCATGGAGACCTGGTGATTATCCCCAACGAGCACGAGGGAGCGAGTGCCCTGTTTGCCCTGGACAAGAAGGACGGGGCGATACGATGGAAGATCGATCGTGATTCGCGAGTCACCTACTCCACACCGTGCCTGCTCGACAATGGTGGCCGCACGGAACTGATCTTCACCAACTACAACCACGGCATTACCGCCCATGACCCTGGCACTGGAAAATTGCTCTGGCAGGCCGATGTGTTTGACCGGTCTCATATCGAATCCTCGATCGCCTCCCCCGTGATCGCAGGCCAGCTCGTGCTTGCCACCAGTGGCTGGCTCGGCCATGGAAACGAGGTGATCGCCGTGCGCCCGCCCCGGCCAGGAGAGGGGAACCGAGCCACCCAGGTTTACCGCATCGCGCGGGGTGCTCCGCTCTGCACGACACCACTGGTCACCAAGGACCTGCTGGTCCTCTGGTCCGACAATGGCATTGCCACGGCAGCCGATGCCCAGAGCGGAAAAGTCCACTGGCAAAAGCGGATAGGCGGAACCTTCTATTGCTCACCGATTTGCATCGGGGACGCCATTTACAATATCGATACGGCAGGGAACGTCACGGCATTGCGAGCCGCAACCGAATTCAAGGTTCTTGGTCGTTGCGCCCTGGGGGATGCCTGCCACAGTACCCCGGCGGTTGCCCATGACCGCCTCTACCTGCGGACTTTCCATCGTCTCTCGGCACTGGACCGCAAACCCTGATCAGCCGACGCCCGGTCGTTCCAGGCCCAACAACGAGAGGCTGTCCCGGTAGATCATCTCCTCGATCGACTTTTCATCCAGCCGGGGGAAATTCGTTCCTTCAACCATCTGGTTCAGTGAACGAAGTGCTTCCAGCGTGGCAGTCACGGTGGTGAAAGGATAATCCGTACCGAAAAGCACCTTGTCCCAGACACCATATTCCTGAACAAGCATCAGGGTCTGGAAGAACTGGAAGGGACGATAGTGCAGGGCACTGATATCGGCAAACAGGTTCTTGTGCTTGCGGATCGTCACCACGCACTCCCCTCCGAAGGGATGCCCCAGGTGAGCCAGGATAATTTTTGCGTCGGGAAACCGTGGTGCCACCCGGTCCAGGTGACGGGGAAGGGTGTATTCCAGCGGTGCCTGGGAAACAAAGTTCGTCCCCGTATGCAGCAGCACCGGAAGCTGGTGCTCGCTGGCGTACGTCCAGAGTGGATCCAGCCGTTCGTCGTCGGGCTGAAATCCCGCGTACATGGGAAGCAGCTTGATGCCGACCAGGCCCAGCTGGCGATGCCCCTCGCGCAGCTCCTCCTCCCAGCCCGGCTGCGTTGGATCCACGGAAAGAAAACCAAGACGATGACGGGGATGCGCTGCAACGCACTCTGCCACGTAGGCATCATCCACCCAGAGGCCACTGAGCCGCGCCTTGCCGCCAAAGACAACCGTCAGCAGCTCTTCCCCTTCCGGCACAGCCTGCTGGTAATCTTCAAAACGGACCGTCAGGTCCAGTTCCTCATCCACCTTGGCTCGTTCTGCAGCCTGGCGGCGAAAGTCATCTGTAAAATGTTCCGGGTACTTCCAGACATGGCTGTGGATATCAATGATCATGAATACTCCCAGGGCAAACGGGTCAGCGAGACGGGACAACAGTCCTTTGCATGACGGTCTCGAAGAAGATAAAACTCAAACAGCACAACAAACAAACCCGGCAGGACCAGCAGGTATGAATCAAGACCACTTTAACAGATGCAATCGGCGGCAGTTATGCGCCGCAGGAATTTCCCTTGTCACTGCATCGCACCTGGCAGGCTCTGCCTTTTCACGCGACCCGGCAGATGCGGCAATCGTCGACACCCACCTTCATTGTTTTTCCGGCACCACGGACCCCCGCTTCCCTTACCACCCACGCGCTCCTTACCGGCCGGAAGAAGCAGCCACACCGCAGTGGCTGCTCAAGTGCATGCGGCGTGCCAGCGTGCATGGTGCCGTGGTGGTTCACCCGGAACCCTACCAGGATGACCACCGTTACCTCGAGTACTGCCTGGCCCAGGACCGCACACGCCTTCGAGGCACCTGCCTGTTCTTCGCGGACCGGGCCGGCTCGGTTGAGAAAATGGCCGGGCTTGCAGAGCGGACCCGGGGACAACTGATCGCCGCACGCCTGCATGCTTATGCCCCCGACCGGCTTCCACCATTCGGCACACCTGAACTGGCCAATTACTGGAAGATGGCCACCGACCTGGGCCTCGCCATGCAGCTCCATTTCGAACCCCGTTACGCACCCGGACTGGAACCCTATATCACGCAGTTCCCTCAAACGACAGTTATCATTGATCACCTGGGGCGGCCCATGCAGGGAACCAAGGAGGAACATGACGTGGTCGTCCGCTGGGCCCGGTTCCCCAACACGGTCATGAAGGTCTCCTCCTTACCAAGCCAGGACCGGTACCCTCATCGGCCGCTTCAGCCGATCGTGAAAGACCTGACCCGTGCCTTTGGCGCCGAACGAATGATCTACGGAGGAGGCTTTAACAAGGACGCCACCGGCAAGAGTTACAAGGCTTACCACCAGCGGGTGCTAGAACTCCTCTCCCACCTCCCGTCAGCCGACCAGCAGAAGATCCTCGGGCGCAACGCGATCCAGCTCTATCGTTTGAATGACCAGAAGATCACGGCAGCGGGCTAGAGAACCTCGTGGATGGGCTCGATACCCGGTTCCACCATGTACTGCGGCGTTCCGCTGTTGTCGAAGAATCGAACCTTGCCGCTGTCAATGCCCGCGTTCCTGTAAAGCGTGGCAAAGACCTCCTGGAACTTGACCGGGCGGTCAATCGCATGCTCTCCATGCTTGTTGGTCGAACCGATCACCTGCCCGGCTTTCATCCCACCACCCGCCAGCATCGCACAGGAAACGCGTGGCCAGTGATCCCGACTGTTGTTCTTGTTGATCTTTGGCGTACGGCCGAACTCACCCCAGAGCACTACCGAAACGTCTTTGTCCAGACCCCTTTCGTGCAGGTCGGTGATCAAGGCCGACATCCCCCTGTCCAGAAGCGGGAATTCCTGGCGGCTACGGGGGAAGTTCATGCCGTCCCCACCATGCCAGTCCCAGCGACTGTAATTCAGCGAAACAACCCTGGCTCCCGCCTCCACCAGGCGGCGGGCAATGCAAAAATTGCGGACCATCTTCGGAGCACCATCCCGCTGGTACTTCGGATCATTCTCACCGTAACGCTCCAGCACTTTCGGGTCTTCTTTGCTCAGGTCCAGGGCTTCCACCAGAGCAGAGGTGGTCAGGATCCCCAGCGCCTGCTGGTGATAGACATCCATGCTCTCGGCAATTCCACGGCTGTCCGCATCACGGCGAAATGAATCAAATGCCGACCGCAGGGCTTCCCGGTCACTGAGTCGATTGAGCGAAATCCCCTGGAGCACCATGTTCGCCGAGGACTTGGTGGGATCTTTTTCCACCAGGCCGAACGGGGAATGCTTAACGCCCAGGAAGCCACCATCCCCGTCTTCCCCCCAGGTTCCGTTCCCGGTGGGATACATCAGCGAGACATTGGCAGGCACCGCGTTGTTGACCTTGCCCTGCAGGTGCGACACCCAGGATCCCCAGTTGGGACGGCCGTCTCGCGGCTGCCGCTGCCCCCGCTTCCATCCGGTCATGCACTGGTAGGCATCATGGCGTCCATCTGCATCACAGATAGACCGGATCGGAATGAACTTGTCCATCATGCTCGCCATGCGAGGGAACAGCTCACAGATTTCGATCCCGGGAACGTTGGTCTTGATCGGGCTAAAATCTCCGCGGATCTCCACGGGGGAATATGGCTTGAGATCCCAGAGGTCGATATGCGAGGGGCCACCCGGCATGTAGATGTTGATCACTGCACGGTGATTCGAGCCCGTTCCGGCCTGGGCGTCCGCCTGGAGCATCTGGGCCAGGGACAGTCCCCCCATCGCCATTCCACCAACCTTGATGAAATCACGGCGAGCAATGCCATCACAGTGACCGTGGTTTCCCCTTTTTTTTCCGAGAATCGGCAGCATTTTAACTCGTCCTCCAGATACTAAATCGTCCTTCAGCCGCTGCTTCATGATAGAGCATGAGGTAGCCGCGCGCCAACAGAAACCTCCCCGCTCCCCCCTGAAGGTACTACTCCACGTTCACCTGGATGCTCTCGGAGTGGCTGTTAAATTCAGGAGCATACATGCACTGGATCTGGGCCATCCCGGTCTGGTAGGAACCCCGGTGGACCACAAAGGTCGCGTATTCAAACACGTATGTCCCCTTCGGAAGGTAATCGATAAAGAAGTGACTGGCCGTGTCACGGGTCGATTCGTAGTAGCCCAGTCCATCCTGATAGCGATAGTTGGAAAGCACGTTCACCGGCTCGGTGCCGCTTCCACGATGATCCTTGAGGTGCACGTATTCCATGTCACGGTCGACCCGCACCTCGACCCGAACCACCAGTTCATCGCCCACGTTGAGTGCCCCCTTGACCGGCACGAGCACTTTCCCCTTGCCGGTAAACTTGCGCGTGTAAAGTGTCTTGGTCAGTTTCAGCGGCGTGCCGTCGTAGGCTGTCACCTTCGACATGTCCTCCAGGTATTGCCAGTGGACACTTCCCCAGGCCACTCCCTGGTCTACCTTCTTGACCTCGATTTTTCCCATCCGGGGCTGGATCGCGGCATCGGAGAATCGCTTCTCGTAGAAGCCGGTTCCTGCCTCGACATTCTCCGGCTCAATCACATCCCCGCCGAGTGAGACCTCGACGATCGCGTCGGAGGCAAGCAGGTTGTCGCCTCGCAGGAGCAGTCCGTAGACTGCATCCGCGGTGGCCTTGGTGGTCTTCCAGTCCTGGGTCTGCTTCTGCTTGAGCAGCCAGACCTTGCAGTCCTCGACTGCCTGCTGATCACCCATCACTTCGTCGAAGGCCTCGATCATCATGGCCTGCGTCTCGATCGGTGCCCGGTACCACCACCAGGATTTTTCCAGGTCGCGCCAGAACATGCCCAGTTCCTCGTCACTTACCGAGCGTTCCTTGATCGAGGCCATGATTCCCCTGGCCGCGTCCGGTGCGCCAAATCGTTTCAGCGCAATTGCCAGGTGTGCCTGGGACTGGCGATGTGCCAGCTTCAGCCAGTGCTTCTTTGCCTGGCCAAGGAAATAGTCCACCGCCTCCTTGTGGTTGGGCTGGATCGGCATATCCTCCAGGAAGAAGCTGCGTCCATAAAGGTAAAACGCGATAGTCGTCGAGAGGTGATACTCGTCCTTCTTGCCATGCTGGAGGATATTGCGGTAAATCGTATCGGCCCAGCCATCGAGTCGCCGCAGTGACTTGACTGCCATGCTGACATCCACGTCCACTCCCAGGTGCCGCATGCGGCCAAACCCGGTCGTGATATAGAGCGTGATGTAATCATTACCAGGCCCGCCGGGGAACCAGGACCAGGCACCATCCGGCCGCTGCAGGTCGGCCATTCGTCTTAGCAGGCGAGCCGTCTCCTGGTTGAGCCGGTTCTCGTCAAACAGGATCCCCACGTTGCGGCGAGCCTGGCTCTCGTTCTGGGCCTGCTTGAGCCAGGGAGTCTCCTCCAGGGCAACCGCCTTGAGATCCTCATTCTTCTCCAGCGGGCTGTCCAGGGCAGGGGTGTCCCGCCAGAGATCGAAGATCCGTCGGATCTTGGGATCGGAGCTGGCAATGTGGCGGGCCAGGGAATTCGCATACAGGCGGTTAAAGGTCTGCTCGGAACACTGGTGCGGGTACTCCATCAGGTAGGGCAGTGCCATCACGGCATACCAGGAAGGATTGGAGACCATCTGCACAGTCAGGGACTTGTGCTGGAGCGACTTGGAAGAACCGGACTTGGTGAGCCGTTCAAATTCAAACTTTTTCTTCTCCGGACCGCGGATCGGCAGCGGTAACGATTCGGTCACCAGGATCCTGCGGCTGAGAACCGGCAGGTAACCTTCCTCCCCGTCGGAGAGACGTCCCGTGGAACCAACCGTCTTGTAGACCAGGAAACCTATCCCGTCGGGGACCTTGAGCTTCCAGGAAAAGGTCCGCGATTCCTTGGAAGGCACGTCAAAATCAAAATCTGTCTGCAGGTTACCGAGCTGGTCGTCCACCGGGTCCAGCGTGCGGGCATCGGAAAGACTCAGCCGGACCGTGCCGCCCTGCCGCGCCGCCGACTGGTTCGTCACCTTGACGGTGAATTCCAGCAGGTCCCCCTCACGAAGGAATCGCGGCGGGTTGGGCTGGATCATCAGTTCCTTGGACGTCACGACCGTGTCCGTGAGGAATCCCGCCCGAAGCTCGGCATCGTGGGCAAAGCCCATGAACTTCCAGCGAGTCAGGCTCTCGGGCATGGAGAATTCCATCCGCACCGTACCATCGGCGGCGGAGACAAGGTGCGGGAAGAAAAAAGCGGTCTCGTCCAGTTTCTTGCGTGCTGCCACCTTGTCCAGCGATGGAGACTTCCCCTCCTGCTCTGCTTGCTTTCCATCGCTACTTTTATCCGCTACCACCCCTTGCATTTCCATTTTTCGATCAGCGGAATCCTCTTCTGCCATCGGGGCACCTGGTGCGGACTCAGCAAAGTTCCCTCTTTTCATAGCCGCATTCCGGCTTCTCAGCATCTGGTAGCCACGGAAGTTGCCAATAATCTGCTGCGGGAATGCCCGGTACTGGATCGTCACCGGGCGACTCGCCAGGGTCCGGCTACCGGCCAGGTGCCGCAGCACCTTGTTGAAATTCAGGAACTGGATATTCATATTCGAGTAGTCGCGGCGAAAGACACCAAAGGCGGACTGCCAGGCGTGGGGGAGGAATTCGTCCAGCGAGGCGTCATAGAGTCCCGCCACCAGCTCGGCGACCGCTTTTTGCGCATCCGGCCCGCTGATCACGGCAGTCCAGCTTTCCTGCTGGCCCGGTTTCAGTTTGGAAACAAATCGCTCCCATTTCACTTCCAGGTTCTTGTTGGACCAGGGGACATGAACATTGTGAGCGTGCATGTAAGCGCGGTTTTCCCGCACCATCGTGATCCGGACCGTGAAACCTCCACGCATCGCCTCGGTCACCTCCTGCCGCAGATCAAGCTGGGTCTTGGTGCGATCGGTCCAGAAACTCTTGATCACCGTGCCGCGATGCTCGACCTCGACAAAAGCCCGGCACTCCTCGTATCCGCTTCCCCAGAGCACCTGGAGCTCGTCCCCGGGCTGGACCGTCCAGCTGGGAGAGCCGATGTAGCTCGGAATCCGGTCCTGGAACTGCTCGGCATCGGGATCCAGCACCTGCAGCGAGAGCTCGGTACTGACCTTCTTGCCAAACCGGTCCTCGGTTTCCAGCACCACCCGGTAAATACCACGTGGAAGCGGATGCTCAAGAACTGTTTTTCCCTCGGCATCGGTCTGGAAGCCTGCCTCCACAACCATGTCCCCCAGGGGCCAGCCATGAATACTGGACATGTCCGGACTGGGGCCAACCAGCCTGCCGCCACGGCGCACCGGCATTGGGTAGGAGGTACCCGGAAGCTTGGCCCGCTGCACTTTCTCCGGTTGTGTGAGCCGGTGGATCTTGATCGTCCCCTCTGCCGCCTGCGCCACACCGTCAAGTGTTGTGGTATGGATCGCGAGCGTCACTGGATCCTCGTCGGTCAACCAGCTCCCGGCCGAGAGTTTCGCTTCCAGTGCCGTGTAACCAACCGTGACCGCGTGATGATCCGACCGGGTCTCACCGCTGGTGTCGGTCACATCCGCGTAAACGGTATAGCGGAAGCGAGGGTCGTCTTTTTCCGCGACTTTCAGGTCAGGACGCGCTGTGAAGTTGACCGTGAAGGTCCCGTCCATTGCCGTGGTCGTGTTTCCATGGGCAATCTCCTGGGATTCCGCAGGTGGCCGCCAGCCCCAGTAACGGAAGAAAATCCACGGCGGGAAACGGACCTCACGTACAACACGGTAACGAACCTTGGCACCGTCAATGGCCGCACCGGTAAATGCCGTGGCCGTGCCCTCGAGGCTCACTTCATCGTTCAGCCGGCTTGCCTCCTCGGGCGGATCGATCGTCACCTCGAACTTGGGACGCTTGTATTCCTCCACGTTGAAACTCGCCGCCCCACTGGCGGGACCATCCACGCGAATCGACATCCGCCCGGTAACGCCGTCACGCGGGGTAGTAAAGCTGCCACTGAAGGATCCGTAGTCGTTGGTCTGGTGTTTCTGGCGGGCGATCACCCGGCCATTCCGATCCTGAAAAACGACATTCACCGCGGTGTTGGCCAGCACCGTGTAATCATCGGTCTGCTGGTTGACCTGGATCGAGATGCCCTTGTAACTGACCGTCTGGCCAGGACGATAAAGCGATCGGTCCGTGAAGAAAATAGTCCGCTGGTGGGGTCGCGGCTGGTTGTTGTAAGTATTCACCGACTGATCATTATAGGTCGCCACCTGGTGATCGCCGTGGGTTGCGTGGAACAGGTACCGCTGGTTCCGCTGACCGGCCATGGAAAACAGGCCGTTCTCGTTGGTTGTCAGAACCGGACCGGCAGTCCGCATGCGGTTGTTCACCCGGCTCCAGGCCTGCACCCGCGCTTCCACAACCGGCTCACCACTGAGCGCGTTCAGGACAAAACCCTCCAGCCTTCCCGATCCGTAGCGAACCCGCATCACCAGGGCCAGGTCGCTTTTCCAGATCCCGGTAAACTGCACGATGTTGTTCACATCCTTGAAATCCGGATCCGGGCTGGAGATGAGGAAATAGAAGCCCGGCTTGATATCCTCCGGCACGGAGGCGAACTCTATCTTCTGCTGGTAGTCGGCCGTGGCAGGCAGGTCCGCTGACCAGCTGTGTGCTGCCGGCAGGGAGAGCAATTGGGTGCGCTGGGCCTGATCGAGATTGTCGGCCCGGTAAGTGGTCTTCGCCAGCTGCTCCCAATCATACGACACAATCCGAAAATGGATCTTCGTATGATTCCGATAGCGGACGTCAATGGTTGGCAAGGGGGCATTCCAGATCCGCTCGGTGCTGACGTTTAATTCCTTCGATTCAATCTGCTGCAGCAGGTTGTAACACTGGTTCCCGCCCGGCGTGTTGGGGAAGGACTCGGTGCCCCGGGTGGCGATCTTGTGCGCCTCGACCCAGCCCCCTTCCTGGTGTAACACCCGGGCCCACTGGTAGAGCGCGCGTGCGGCAATACGATGGTCTCCCCATTCATCCACCAGGCGAATCAACGCTGCCTTGTAACGCTCATTCTTCGTTTCCCCGAAAGCCTTGTTGAAACCAAAAACCAGGCGTGCCAGGTCGGCATCGATCCAGGCCGACTTGTCCTTGTCGCCCTGGTGAAATCGCATCAGCTGCTGGTGAAGCGTGAGTGCCTTGACCGTCAGTGAATCCTCATCGCTGGTCTCGATCTTCCAGTCCAGGAACTCCTTGCTCGATCCAAACACCGGGCTGTCCGCCAGCAGGTCAAATGCATCCTGGGCCCGATTACCAGCCTGTTCGCCACTGCTGTAAAAACCCAGCGCGTTGTAGACGACAAAGTCGTACATCGTGGGTCGGAACGTGTCGGGCATCGTGCCGGGGGTCAGCAGGTCCTGGTAATCCGCTACCGGGACGTCCTTGAGTGAATCCGCCATGGCAAGAGTGACGGTGAATTGCTTGTCGATTTCCGAGAGCAACCGGGGCAGGTCCCAGCTGGTAAAGTCATTCCCGGGGGCCGAGGCAGTCGCTGTCCGCTGGAGAATGCGATAACGGTTCTGCTGGAAGTAATGCCAGTACCAGTTTGACAGGATGGCGTTGAGCACCGGTTTCATCTGGCGGGGAGAATCGGCAATCGCCTTCTCCAGTCGAGTGATCTTCTCTTCCGGCTTGTTCCCCTGGATGTTTCCCTCCAGCGAGATCTTCAGGGCTACCGCACGAATTGCCTCGGGGAAGGCCTTCTGCTTGATCGCGGACGTGATGATCGGCTCCAGCTCCGCGATTGCCGTCTTGGGCAACCCCTTGCTGACCGCCTCGTCGACTTTCTTCCATTGTTCCTCGCGGTCCGGGACAGCCGCCAGGAGAACAGGAAACGCGAACGCTGTCAGTAACGCCAGGACAATAAGCTTGCGCATGATTCTTCACTCACCTAAAAAAGAGATCGCCACTAAGCCACGTAAGAGTTTGGACGTGATAGGGGGAGAATAAGTTCCTTCCCCGCAGAACGCATTCTAGGCCAGGGAGACGTTTTCTGGCGAGGCACAACGGTTAAACGAACAAAAAAACCGGCCACCCCCGGAAGGAATGGCCGGTTCTGCTTTTTCATTGACGCGGAATGCCGACTAGTAGTTCGTATTCCATTCATCACCAAGTGGCTGACCGTCGCGACGGTCTCCCAGTCGCTGGTAGGTGATGTAGTCCATGTTCTCGGAGAGGAACTGGACCGAGCCATCACAGAAAACGTACTGGGCACCACCCTTGTGTGCCGACTTGAAGCCCTGGACTGTCGTCCAGGCCTTGAAGTGCGTGCAGCTATGGGGATTCAGCGGGGGATTCGCATTACCCCAGCTGAAGCCGGCATCTCCAACACCCACGATCGGGTAGTTGATCGGTGACGACGTCAGGGCCCAGGGGGAGTTAAAGTGGAACCACCCGTTCACGTAGTGATCACTCTTGCTGGGCAGAATCTCACCAACCAGGATCACCTGGGATTCCCCATCAGTCACATCGCGGAACTTGGCCGCCCAGTGTCCTCGCAGGAAGACTCCCGAGGCATTGAAACCCCGCGCATCGTTTCCATGGTGTGACGGACCTGTACCGAAGGTATTCCCATAGTAGTCCGTGCAGATGTTATTCCACGATGTCCCGTACTGGGAACCCAGGGAAAATCCATAACAGCCCATGGCAGGATCCGAGATAGGATTCGTACCGGTCATGTAGGGATCAATATTTGCCGAGGCACAGATGAAGGAGGGGATGATATTAGCTCGCCACCACTTGCCCGATGCATCCTTCTGGCGTTCAAAACGCGTTACGTCGTTTGTCCCGGCCAGGCTGAAGTTCATCTGGTTGTAGAGCGGGTCCTGTTCCATGAACGACAGCAGCTTGACGAACACGCTGCCACGACTGGAGTTGTACCAGGTATGCTGGTTCTTGGACTGCCGGGTCCAGAAGAAGTTCCCGTTGGGCGGAAAACGACCGTAGGTGTTATGGTAAGTCCGCATCGCCAGGCCAATCTGCTTGAGATTATTCTGGCAGGACATCTTGCGGGCTGCCTCTCGAGCTGCGGCCACGGCCGGAAGCAGAAGAGCCACCAGGATGCCGATAATGGCAATCACGACAAGCAGCTCCACCAGGGTAAAACCGCGTCGCTTGCGACGAGTGTTTTGAGACATGATGATTCCTTAAATCAAGACGAGGAGCTAAAAACCCCAGAAAATAAAAACTGTGCGTGTAGGTTCCAATTTATTGTGAATCAAAAAACAACACAAGTAGTTAATCGCTTTAAACCCCGCAAGGTGCTTGTCCTGAAATCCATTCATCGCCTATAAACGGGCAAGAAATGCCGACCTGCCCGGTGAAGCACAAATCCTCCGGTGAAATGGGAAACCCCGATGAATTTCCAGATGATTGATCGTTTTTACTCGGTCTGGAATACCGGCGTGATGGTTCCTTACCTGGCAATCACAGTGCTGATCCCTTTTTCATTCATCTATTTCCTCGGTTTTCTACGAGGGAAAAATGGTGACAAGGATGCCCTGCTCGGTGCCAAGGTGGTCTCCTGCCTGCTGCTCACCCTGGCCCTGCAGATCCTGCTGATGGGAATAAACGGGATCCTGGAAACAATCCTGGACAAGCTGTCCGGCAAGGAAGTGCTCTACCGGGGAAGCGTAACGGTTGCCATGCTCCAGATGAGGACCTCCCTGGCTTACTGCCTTTCTGCTTTCCTGGTCGGTGGCTATTCCTGTTATGTGTACCGTTGCCGCGCTTCAAAAACAGGGGATGGCCAGGTCTTTCGACAGGCCAGTGGCCTGAACGCGATCACCACCAGCCTGGTCGTCGTGGTCACCCTGACCGTCTTGCTCTCGGCTCTCTTTAATGATGCGGAGCTGGCTTACCGTTCGCGCCTGATCTCCACCGTGATCGTCTATGGTGCAGGGCATGCGGCCTGCATGGTCCCGGTGCTGTACAACTGGAGCGAGGAGGACAGGCCGGAGGATCCGGCCGATGCAGAGACGGTGGCCGATATCCTGCAGGACGCCTGACGACCGCGATGCAGCCTCCTTCCGGACCAGTGCACCGGCAGAGTACCTGCCGGCAGCGATATAGAAACGAGGAATCGAATGCTTCGGGAAATACACCTCTCGGGAACCCCCTACGCGATGGGCCTGGAACATGGCCGGCAACTCAAGCAGGGAGTCCACCACCTGGCCACCGAACGTTATGAACTAGCCCGTGATTTTGCCGCCCGGCACGGCGTCTGTCTGACCCGAGAGCAGTGCGAGAAGATGGCCAGGCACCGCCTGCAGGTCCACAGGGAGAAGATGCCAGACATCATCGAGGAATGGCAGGGAATTGCGGATGGCGCCGAGTTGTCGATCGAGGACATTTTCTTCGCCAACGCACTGACCGACTTCCAGGATGTCCTCTGGCAGGCTTCCGATGCCGAGGTCCATGGGTGCACATCATTCCTGGTCGCTCCGGATGCCAGCCAGGAGGGAGGCCCCCTGATCGGGCAAACCTGGGACATGCATGCCAGTGCCGAGCCGGTGATCACGATATTTCACCGCAGACCGGAGAACGGCCCTCGTTCGCTGGTCCTTTCCACGGCCGGCTGCCTGACATTGATCGGTGTCAACGCTGCCGGAATCTGTGTTGGCAACAACAACCTTCGGCCAACCGATGCCAAGCCCGGGATCATCTACCTGGCACTCCTGCACCGGGCACTCGGCCAAGATTCCTGGGAGGACGCCACGTCGGCGATCACCGGCACGGGTCGTGCTTCCGGGCACAACTACCTGATTGGAAGCGCCGGCGGTCGGCTGGCCGACATCGAAACCACTGCCACCGAGCACGAGGTCTTTCCGCTGGAAACAGGTGTCTACGTCCACACCAACCACTACCTTTCGGACAGGCTTCAGGCACTCGAAGACCGGCACCAGGACCAGGCTTCCAGCCGGCATCGCCTGGCACAAGGCCGCCGGCGACTCGAGCAGGAGGAACACCTCTTCACGCCCGAACGACTGAGAAATGCTCTCTCGGATCACGAGGGGGATGAGCTCTGCATCTGCCGGCACGGCAACGGACGGGAGGTTCGCAGCTGTGCCTTCGTGGTTGCCGATCCGAGCGAACAATGCCTCTGGGCCAGTCTCGGCCCACCCTGCGAAGGATTCCTTGAAAAATATTCCCTGGACGCATGAAAGAATTCCTCCTGCAACGTTCGGTCATCGTGCCAGGCACAATCAGAGACGTGTTCTCTTTCTTTGCCGACCCGGCGAACCTCGAACAGCTCACCCCGCCCTGGCTCCATTTCACAATTCTGCAGGCCTCCACACCAAAAACCAGGGAAGGCACGACGATCACATACCGACTTCGAATACACGGCATCCCGCTCCGCTGGCAGTCGGTCATCCGCAACTGGGACCCTCCCCATTCTTTCGTGGATGAGCAGGTCCAGGGCCCCTACCGGTCCTGGCACCACACCCATAACTTCGTGCAATTGGACAGGGGAGTCCAGGTCGAAGACCTGGTTCGCTACTCGGTTCCCGGTGGCCGACTGGCACACTGGCTTTTCATCCGCCGCGACCTGGAAAGGAGCTTCGATTACCGGGTAGCGCAACTGGAACGGATCTTCGCAGGCGACAATCCATAGGCGAGGACCAGCATCTGGCTGGTGGGCAGTGGCATCGGCCTCTTGTCGGCGATACCATCATGGCACCGCAGCCTGATCGTTCCTCGCATGTATTCCCCCAACCTGGAGATTAACCCATGGCAAGTTCCTCTTCCCTCCCACTTTCCGGCAAAGTCGCATGGATTACCGGTTCCTCCCGCGGCCTTGGCCGGGACATGGCCGATCATCTCTGCAGCCTCGGCGCCTCGGTCGCCGTCCATGGTACGCGCCCCGACAGCCCGGCGACTTTTGACGAGGGGGGCACGATGGAACAACTGGCCGGCGACATTGCAGCCAAGCATGATGGACAGACACTGGCAACCTGGTGCGATGTCACCAAGCCGGACGAAGTTCAACGGGTGGTCGACGAGATCCACCAGGGTCTGGGAGCCATCGATATACTCGTCTGTTGTGCAGGAGGGGACATCGGTGCCGGCGGCACAGCCGTCGGCAAGGGGGGGCGCCCGGAGGAGGACGATTGCCTGAACATCTCGCTGGATGACATGCGCAGTGTACTGGACCGCAACCTGGTCGGAACGATCCTGGCCTGCCGTGCTGTTGCCCCGGAGATGATCGAGAGAAAGGGGGGGCGGATCATCACGATTGGAAGTATTGCCGGCTGCTTTGGACGATCCTACGGGGCGATCTACTCGGTCGCCAAGGCCGCCGTACATTCCTACACGCGTTGCCTCGCTGAACAACTACGACCCCACAACATCCCGGTCAACTGCGTGGCACCGGGCGGCACGGTCACCGAACGGTTCCTGCGGATCCATGAAATCCATGATGAGCGGCTGATCGAAGAGGGGACGCTCGACCGTTACGGGCGACCTCACGAGGTCTCCGGGGTCGTCGGCTTCCTCTGCACCTCCGCAGCTGATTTTGTCAGTGGCCAGGTGATCCGTGTGGATGGTGCCACGCAGACGTTCGCCGGCTAGTGGCGTCGAGAAATCCGACCCTGCCTGGCGGGATTCCGCCAGGCCCGAAGTGCCTCGTATATCCGGGTCGCCTCCTCCCCGGAAAGCCCGGTCACCTCGAACCGATCACGGATCGCACCGCGGATGAAGGGAGCCGAAACAAGTTCTCCATCAATGACAATCGCCAGTCGTCCTCCCTGGTTCCTGGTGGTCAGGGCCTGGAGCCGATCTGCCGCGCGGGGCCGCAGGTAAACACCCACTGCACTGGCCCCCCCCCAGGCCGCAACCGGCACAACATTTTACCCGTAACGGCAGGTAGCCACCACAACAAGAGAAACCAGCAGAACCGGGGCCGAGTCTGGCAGCGAAAAAGG
>CAYYZW010000311.1:0-3223 GCA_964476375.1 uncultured Pirellulaceae bacterium | reverse complement strand
GAGAGCGGTGGAGAATCCGGAGGTGAGAGCGGTGGAGAATCCGGAGGTGAGAGCGGTGGAGAATCCGGCCAGCAAGACAGCCAGCAGGACAATCCAGCCCGCAAACGCCTTGAAGAAGCCCAGCAGAAGATGAAGGAAGCCCAGCAGGAACTGGAAAAGGCCAACCGCGACAAGGCGATCGACGCCCAGGAAGAGGCCAAGCGAAAACTGGTCGAGGCAAAAGCTCAGCTGGAGGAGATTCTTCGACAGCTTCGCGAGGAAGAACTGGAGCGGATGCTGGCCCTGCTGGAAGGCCGATTTCGACGCATGCTGGAAATGGAACTGCGAGTCTACGAAGGCACCCTGCGGATTTCCCGGATACCGGAAGACGACCGCGGCCGTGAAACGGAAATCGAGTCTGGCAAGCTTAGCTTCCAGCAGAAGAGGATCGTCCTGGATGCAGACCGGGCCCTTACGCTCTTGCGTGAAGAGGGTTCCTCGGTCGCTTTCCCGGAGACGGTGGAGCAGATGCGAGACGACATGGACCAGGTCGCGGACCGGCTTGGCCAGACCAAGGTGGATCGCTTGACACAGAGTATTGAGGAGGACGTCATCCAGACACTCGAGGAGTTAATCGAGGCACTCCAGAAAGCCCAGCAGGAACTGGAAGAACAGCAACAGCAGCAACAGCAGCAACAGCAGCAGCAACAGGAGCAGCAACAGCCCCTGGTCGACACCCTGGCTGAACTGAAAATGATTCGGTCGCTGCAAATGCGGATCAACACACGGACCAAGCGTTATGCCCGATTGCTTGACGATATCGACGATCCCACCGGGCAGGCAACGGATGGCGAGTTACGCGAGGCGCTCCAGAAACTCTCCGATCGTGAACAACGGGTCCACCGAATCACGCGTGAAATCGTGCTTGGGCGGAACAAGTAAACTCGAGAGGACCAGGCACGTCTGCCGAGGAGGACAGGATTTGAATACAAGGCACATCTTCAACAAGGGCCTCTCCTCACTGGTGATGATCCTGGTCGTCTTTGCTGTCGCCCTTCCACTGCCCGCCGACGGGGAGTTTGACAAGCGAGCCAGCTGGTCCATGCCCACGCCCGAGGACATTCGCCAGCAGCTTGACAGCTGGCTCGAGGGTTATTCCATTGACGAGATCACTCGCGCCAAGATTGACGTGCTCTGGCCAGAGCAGGGGGGGCCGACTGATCCAGCGGCCATGCTGGACCAGCTGGTGACCACCATAGCCCTGGTCGACGTGGAGACACGTGATCTCCTCACCACCCTGGATGAAGAAAGTTCCTTGCCGGGTGAATTCCCGTTCCTCGTCGACGAGCAGAAGCCGGACTGGATTCGTTCCAATGTGCGGCTCTACTATGGCCGCTGGCTTTCCCAGCATCGATTTTATGACGAAACGCTGGTTCAGCTTGATGGCCTGGAGACGGACGATGTAATCGATCCTGCATCGCTGTTGTTCTACCTGGGCACGGCACACCACCGGCTGCTCAACAAGGAGAAGTGCCTGCCATTGATCAGCAGGCTCCTTGAGCAGGCCGATGCGATCCCCCGTCGATACGCAACGCTGGCGCAGTTAATGAAGTCGGACATCGAGCCCCTCAAGAAGGACTCCCTGAACGAGATTGCCCGTCTCATGGATGACATCACTCGCCGCCTCTCCCTCGGGCGTGCCGGCAAGACAGTCCGCGACGAGGAAGATGATGTGATTGCCAAGCTGGACAAGATGATTGAAGAGCTCGAACAGCAACAGCAGCAGCAGTCGAGCAGCGGATCCGGGCAGGGCTCACTCAATCCAAGCAGCCCGGCACAGGACAGTGCCCCGCTCGGGGGAGCGGGACCTGGCAACGTGGACCCCAAGAGTACGGGCAATGCATCGGGGTGGGGTGACCTGCCGGCCAAGCAACGCCAGGAGGCTCTTCAGCAGATCAGCAAGGAACTGCCAGCCCATTTCCGCGAAGTTATTGAAGAGTACTTCCGGAAGCTTGCCAGGGAAGGTGGCAACTAGGATGCCCAGTCCGCCGGTTGTTTCATGGATGGAAAACGGCATTTTTCTGCAACTGCATAATTAGGTCTCCCCCATGTGGAATTTGCTGCTTCTTACCTCCCTCCTTGTGGTTGCTCCTGCCGACGTGACAGTCGAGTCACTCGATGGAAACAAGACCACGGGGATGCTTGTTGGCATGGCGAACGAGCAACTGACCGTCGAGACAGCTGACGGCCCAGTGGATATTCCATTCAAGCAGCTTCTCACGCTTCAGCCCGTCGTCGCCCCCGCCCCACTGGCAGCGGACACGACCGTCTGGATAGAGCTTGTCGATGGTTCCCGGCTGGAGGCCACCTCTGTTTCCATCAAGGAGGGGGTTCTCACGGCCACACTGCGAACTGGCTCCATGGTTTCGATCAAGACCCGTGATATCCTTTCAACCCGGCTGGTCGAACTGGACGCGGAAAAACTGGCGGACTTCCGTGAGATCACCCGTGCCGAGGCGGAAGGGGATGTGTTAATTATCCGTCGTCCTTCGGGAGCCCTGGACGAACTGGAGGGGATCGTCCAGTCGCTCGACGGCGAAATCCTCGTTTTTGATTTTGACGGTGAGAAGATCCAGGTGGAACGTGAGAAGATCGCCGGCATCCGCTATTTCCAGGCCGGTTCTCGCAAGCTCCCGGAAGCAATGTGCCTGGTAACGGTTGTCGGAAACAGTACGCTGGTGGCATCAGAAATGGCCCTGGCGGATGGCCAGGTAACGATCACCTGTGCGGCCGGACCCAGCGTAACCATCCCGCTGGAGCAGCTGAAGAAGTTTGATTTTTCCGCAGGGAACCTGGTTTACCTGAGCGACCTGGAGCCGGAGACCGTCAAGTGGACGCCCTATCTCTCCACCGGGCCGGTCAATCAGCGGCTTGCCCGTCTCTACCGGCCGCGCCGGGATCGCACGCTCTCGGGAAAGCCCCTGGTCCTTGCCAATCAGTCATTCGTGAAGGGACTGGCAATCCACAGTCGCACTGAAATGACTTACCGGCTGAACGGCGATTTTCAATTATTCCAGTCCCTGGTAGGCATTGATCCGGCCTTGGGAGAGAATGGGCACGTGGAGCTGGTCGTGATCGGCAACGGCAAGCAACTGCACCGCAGTACCATTACCGGCAAGGACCAGGCATCGGAGATCAAGATCGACTTGCAGGGTGTCACTCGCCTGACCATCCTCGTCGACTT
>CAYYZW010000310.1:0-15928 GCA_964476375.1 uncultured Pirellulaceae bacterium | reverse complement strand
CTCCGATCACTTCTTTCAATTTCTCCAGCATCACCTCCTGCGGTGCCGGGGACCCTGTGAACAGGGAATACTGGAGCATGGCCTGGCCAATAAACATGTCGACACCGGTAATCGAACGACAGCCACGATTGCGAGCCGTCTTGACCAGCAGCGTCTGCTCAGGATTGTAGACCGTATCGAAGACGATCATCTCCCTGGGCATGGTCTCGGCATGGTAGGGAGACTGATCCACCTTGGGATGCATCCCGACCGGGGTCCCGTTGACAAGAATATCGGCGTCCACCGAGTGCCGTTTCTCCCAGGCCACGGCTTCGCAATCCAGGCGGCCAGCCAGTTCCTCGGCACGCAACAACGTGCGGGAAGAAATCACCACCTGTGCTCCGGCTTTCTTGAGGCCGTGGCCTATGGCCCGGGAAACACCACCGGCTCCAAGAAGCAGGACAACCCGGCTCTGCAGCCACTTCGATTCTGCTTCTCGAGCAGACGCAGCCGCCAGGGTCTGCATCGCTGCCTGCTGGTCCGTGTTGTAACCAATTCGCTTTTTCCCATCGAAGATGATGGTGTTGACAGCCCCGATCTCCCGGGCCACCGGGTCCACATCCGTCAACAGCGGGATGACTGCTTCCTTGTGAGGGATCGTGACACTCAGACCTCGCACCCCCAGCTCGGGACATTCCAGCAGGAATTCCTCCAGGCTCTCACGTGGTACCCGGAAAGGGACATACACCCGGTTCATCTTCTGGGCCTGGAAGGCAGCGTTGTGAATGGCCGGGCTGAGACTGTGCCCGATCGGGTCAGCGATCACGCCGAAGACCTCGGTATCCTTGTTGATCGACTCATAACCATAAATCCCCTTCATCTGGTCGTAGCTCAATTGCCCCGGTGCCAGTGTTCGTTCATGGTGAAAAGTCGCATAGGAAAAGGGGGACCCGAATTTGCCTGCCAGGATCCGCGTTGGCACCCCGATCTCCCCCATGGCAATCCCGATCGTGGGAACAGAACTGTCTCGCACGATCCTCAGGATCCGCAGGTAATCGTGGGTATTGTGAGCCAACGTGGCAATTTTCACGATATCGGCATCGAGGCCGGCAAGCCGGGCATGCAATTCTTCCAGGTCATCAGGGGTCTCCTGGAAATTATGTCGACTGACAATCCTCTTGGTCGTTCCGTAACGGGGAATCTTGTCAGCAATGTCATCTTCCAGGTCCACGTAATCCACGCCGTCGGCAATTGCCGCCCGTAACATCATCAACCGCTGTTCCTCGGTCCCCCCCCACTTCCCGCCATCCTCCGGACGACGGCAGGTCGCCACCACCGGACAGGGACGATCCTTGAGCAGGCGTTTGAAGTTGACGTTCCGGCGAATATAGTCCAGACGCAGTTCCACCAGTTCCGCTCCCTGTTCGACCAGGTGGCGGTGTTCGTGAATCACTTGCTTGTGGCGACCTCGCCCGATACTGACACAGATCATGAATTCAAGAGACCATTTCTCCCCGCAGTCCAGCCATCATTTTCCTCTCCAGACCATTCCCGGGGATCACGTTCTGAGGAAACGCCGATCCAGCTCCTGCCGGCTAAACACCAGGGCCGTAGGCCGGCCATGGGGACAATGATGGGCATCCTCACAGAGGTGACGTTGTTCCAAAAGTGCTGTCACTTCCTCGACCGTGAGCGGATCACCTGCTTTGACTGCCCCCTTGCAGGCCATCAGATGAAGTAGTTCGTCGAGCAGGTCACGAGCTTCCGGAGGTTCCCCTCCCTGCAACAGTTTATCGGCTACATGGCGAATCAACTCCGCAGGATTTGCGCGTCGCAACATGGCCGGATAACTGGTCACCAGCACGGTATTTCCACCAAAAGGCTCCACATCCAGGGAGAGTTGGGCGAGTGTTTCAGATACTTCCAGGACGGCGGCTGCTTCTTCCCCGGTCATCTCGACCGGTTCCGGGACCAGCAGGGGCTGTTTCTCCAGCATTCCCTCGTCGACCCGGCAGCGAAGTTGCTCGTAGAGGATTCTTTCATGCAAGGCATGCTGGTCGATCACCACCATTCCCTCGTCGTTCTCGGTTACCAGGTAACGCTGGTGAAGTTGCACTCCCAGCGGACTAACCACCGGACACCTGTCGGCATCTGGTGCACCGGTCGCTCCATCCTCGGCAGGAGGATCCTCTACACGGAACTTGCCGGCAAAGACCTCGGCCCACTCGCCGCGCTGGGAATCAGCAGCCAGGCCAAAGGGTTCTGGCAGCCCCCCGGTGGATGCCGGCGGCCTGGAGAGTGGCAGTCGCGGCGGCGACGAGGGAACAGATCGACCTGGCTGCGGACTGGCAGCTGCATCCCCGCCCGGCATTCCCACCTGCGTGCTCAGATCCATCGACAGGAACGTCTCTCGCAGCGTGGCGAGAAGTTGCCTGTAGAGCTGCCTTCCATCCCGGAATCGAACTTCCAGCTTGGTCGGGTGAACATTCACATCCACCTCCCCGGCCGGCATCTGGAGCTTCAGGAAGGCGATCGGGTGACGGCCGTGCAAGAGCAGGCCACGGTAGGCTTCTCTGAGCGCGTGTTGCAGGGAACGATCGCGAATATGACGCCCGTTGAGAAACAGGTACTGCATGCGGTTATTGGACCGATTGAAAGCGGGGTCCGCGACAAATCCACTCAGCTCGACACCGTCGATCTCGCTCCTCACCTCGATCAGGCCATCGGCCAGCTCACGGCCAAAGAAGTGGGCGATACGATCCCGCCAATCTTTTACCTGGGGAAGATCATGGGTGACACGTTCCCCCCGCGAGAGGGTCATATGCACCATCGGGTTCGGCAGGGCAATTCGCGTGAAAGCCTCCGACACATGTCCTGACTCGGTCTGCACCCTGCGAAGGAACTTGCGCCGGACCGGCGTATTAAAGAACAGGTTGCGGACTTCGATCGTGGTTCCAACCGGGCAGCCACAAGGCTCGGCCGGGGAAATATTTCCCCCGTTGACCGTCAGCTGAAAGCCACTTTCGTTCCCTTCCTGGCGACTTCGAAGCACCATCTGGCTGACCTCGCTGATGGACGCCAGGGCTTCCCCCCGGAAGCCAAGTGACTCCACGTGGAACAGGTCATCGGCATCCAGGATCTTGCTCGTGGCATGGCTGGCAACGGCGAGCACCAGCTGGTCCGCAGCGATACCGCAGCCATTGTCGGCCACACGTACCAGCTCCGTCCCCCCCTGCTCGACGTGTACATCCACCCGGCTGGCACCGGCATCCATACTGTTCTCAAGTAATTCCTTGACAACACTTGCCGGCCGTTCAATCACCTCCCCCGCGGCAATCTTGTTCACCACGCTGGGAGGAAGCTGTCGGATATCTGCCATCGGTTCGTTCTCGTTAAAGATCGTACTTTTTCAGGTTCCGGTAAACCGTTCTCGCACCAACCCCCAGGATCCGAGCCACCTCTTCACGGTTCCCACCGGCAAGCTTGAGCGTCTGCTCGTAGGCCCATTTCTCAATCGCGCTGAGCGGCTGTCCAATCAGCTCTACCGGACCGGAGGCCGGGGCCAGATCGGTCAGCTCAGCATCGGCCAGATCCGGCGGCAGGTCATCCGTATCCAGTGTGCCGTCCGTATCCAGGACGACCATGCTCTCGATCGTGTTCCGCAGCTGCCGCACGTTCCCTGGCCAGTCATGCTGGTAGAGTCTCTTGGTCACTTCGGGGCTGACTCCCTCAATCGACTTGCCATGGTGATCTGCCAGGGATCGTCGAAAATGGTCAACCAGGGGCACAATGTCGTCGCGCCGGTCCTTTAAACCTGGAAGTGCAATCGTGACAACCTTCAGCCGATAATAAAGGTCCTCTCGAAAAGTTCCGTCCACGATCGCTTCTTCAAGACTCCGGTTGGTCGCCGAGATCAGCCGCACGTTGACCTCGACCGGCTGGTGGTCACCCACGCGGGTAATCGCGCGGTCCTCCAGGACTCGCAAGAGCTTGATCTGTGTCGCCAGCGGCATATCTCCCACCTCGTCCAGGAAAAGGCTGCCCCCGCTGGCATACTCAAAGGCGCCGATGCGATCTGCATGGGCATCGGTAAAAGCTCCCTTGACGTGCCCAAAGAGCTCGCTCTCGACCAGGTTGTCCGCCACCGCGGCGCAGTTGATCGGAACCAGCCGTTTCCCCTTGCGGGGACTATTCTGGTGAATCGCCTGGGCGATCAGTTCCTTGCCGGTTCCGCTCTCTCCGGTGATCAGCACGGTCGCGTCGGTCAAGGCCACCCGCCGGACCTGGTCGATCACGTTCTTCATTTCCTCGCTGGCAAAAACAATCCCCTCGTACCCGAATTTTTCATCGAGCCGCTGGTTCAGTTCCATGTTGTCACGTCGCAACAAGACCGCTTCCACCGCTCGCTTGGTCACCGCCCGCAGCCGATTGGGAGTAATCGGTTTTTCCAGGAAGTTGTAGGCTCCAAGCTGCATGGCCTCGACAGCCAGGGGGACCGACGCATGCCCGGTGACCATCACGACCTGGGCCTCCGGCAGCACGTCCACCGCGGTGGAAAGGACTTCCATGCCATCCACGTCGTTCATCACCAGGTCGGTGATGACAATGTCAAACTCTCCCTCCTGGATCTGCCGTTTCCCCTCTGGACCGGATGTCGCCTTGGTGCAGAGGTATCCATCACGTTGAAGGCTCTCCACCATCGCCTTCGCATGGGCCTTGTCGTTGTCCACGACGAGAATCCGGATCGGCGGCTGCTGTGCCTCTTGAGGCTGGTTGTCCGTATCGCTTGACATGCTGATGATAATACCGGATCACGAGAAAAGCGGCCAGAACCACTTGTTTACTCAGCCAGGCGGACGGGAACCGGAAACTCCAGGATGAACTTGGTCCCCCGCCCCTGTTCACTCTGGACACCAATCCGGCCGCCGTGGGCTTCCACCACCTTGCGTGCCAGCAGGAGCCCAAGTCCCGATCCCCCCTCCTTGGTCGTAAAAAAAGCTTCAAACATCCTGCCGGCAGTGGCAGCCGCCATGCCGCAGCCCGAGTCAATCAGGTCCAGCGCCACACCGTCTCGCGTCTGACGCGTGATCGCTGTCAACTCCCCACCGTTGGGCATCGCCTCGATGGCATTCTTTACCAGGTTCAGGAGTGCTGCATGGAGTGTCTGGGATTCCAGCCGGATACCCGGAAGCTTGTTATCAAGATACCGGATAATCTCCACCCCCTGTTCGCTGGCCTGGGCAGCAAACAGGTCCAGCACCAGCTCGACCTGTTCGTTCAGACTGCCGGGCGCCAGCTCCAGTTCTCGCAAACGGGCGAACTTGATGAAGTCGTTGAGTAACTTCTCCAGCCGCGTGCACTGGTCCTGGACGACCTCCATTTTCCCAAGGGCACGATGATCCTGTGGCGTATCGGAAGCCTCAAAGTCCTCCGCCAGCAGTTCCATATTCATCCGGATCACGGAGAGCGGGTTCTTGATCTCGTGAGCGAGGCTGCTAGCCAGCTGGGCCAGTTCCTGGTAACTGGCCTGCAGTTGGTCGTCCACCGGCTCCGTATATTCGGAGGAAACGTCCATAACTCGTCCCCTGCGATCTCGACTTTCCCCGGCTAACAAACCAGGCCCCCGCCCGTGCGGTTTCCCTAGTCGTCGTCACCGCCGCTGTCACCGCCGCCGCTGTCACCGCCGCCGCCGTCACCGCCGCCGCCGTCACCGCCGCCGCCGTCACCGCCGCTTTTTTCGCCGCCGCCGTCATCACTTCGCCCACGACCACCACGGCCACCTCGGCCACCTCGACCGCCGCGACCACCTCCGCCACGACCTCGGCCGCCACGACCACGACCTCCGCGGCCTCGACCGCCGCCATCACGGCCGCCACGGTCATCTCCGCCACCGGAGCTTTCACTACTGCCGCTGCTCTCTCCGGAAGACTCGCTTCCCGCCATATCATCTTCCTCACCCAGCTGCTCCAGTGCCTGTCGTCGGCTCAGCTTGACCCTGTCATGCTCATCAACCGAAATCACCAGCACCTTCATCTCGTCACCCTGCTTGACGACATCAGAGATATTCCCGATGTACTCGGTAGAGAGTTCGCTGATGTGGCAAAGACCATCCCGTCCCGGGATGATTTCCACGAAGGCACCAAAGTCCTTCACGCTGGAAACGGTCCCATCGTAGATTCGCCCGATCTCCACGTTGGCCGTGAAAGCATCGACCATGGCCTTGGCAGCATCGGCACTTTCCCGGTCCCCGGCAGCGATCGTGACATTTCCTTCGTCGTCGACTTCGATGACGGTCCCGGTATCATCCTGGACAGCACGAATATTCTTCCCGCCTGGTCCAATCAGGGCACCGATCTTCTCCGGATTGATCTTCACCCGGGTCAGCTGCGGGGCATGCTCGGAAACTTCCTTGCGAGGTTTCTGGATACATCCGATCATGGCCTCAAAGATCTTGAAACGGGCCTCCTTGGCCTGTTCCATCGCTGCCTCGATAATCTTCTCACTGATCCCATTGATCTTCAGATCCAACTGGATCCCGGTGATCCCCTTGTGAGTTCCGGCGATCTTGAAGTCCATGTCACCAAAGTGATCCTCGTCGCCGACAATATCCGTCAGCAGGACGAAATCATCCTCGTCCTTCTTGACCAGGCCAATCGAAATACCGGCAACCGGCGCCTTGATCGGTACCCCGGCGGCCATCAGCCCGAGCGTGGCTCCACAGACGGAAGCCATCGATGACGACCCGTTGGATTCCAGGATTTCCGAGATCACTCTCACCGTGTAGGGAAAGTCTTCCGGATCAGGCATGACGCTGCGAACGCTTCGCTCTGCCAGGGCTCCGTGGCCAATTTCACGCCGGCCAGGTCCCCGGATTGGACGACATTCACCGACCGAGAAGGGTGGGAAGTTGTAGTCGAGCATGAACTTCTTGGAGTACTCTTCCATCAGTCCGTCGACCCGCTGTTCATCGCGACCTGTTCCCAGGGTCACGGTGGTCAGGGCCTGGGTCTCGCCGCGCTGGAAAACAGCCGATCCATGCGTCCGTGGCAACACGTCAACAATACATTCCAGGTCACGCAGGTCGCCTGCCTGGCGGCCGTCCTGCCGAACCCCCTCGATGATCATCTGCCGCACAACGAGAGATTCGAGGTCATGCCAGGCATCAAAAAAAGCATGTTTACTGACTGCATCGTCGGCATCCGGATCGGGAATAATCACGGCCTGGGCATCGTCACGCGCCTGCCTGATCGCATCTTCCCGTGCCAGTTTTCCGTCGGTCTGCTTGGCCTGCTTGAGGGCATCATAGAACTGGTCCTGTAACGTCCCCAGCAGTCCGTCATCCTCCGGCGGCACAAACTCTTTTTTCTCCACACCAACTTTCTCTGCCAGTTCTCGCTGCAACTCGCAGACTTCCTTGATCGTGGCGTGGGCGAACTGGATCGCCGTGAGCATTTCTGCTTCCTGCATTTCACGGGAAAACCCCTCGATCATCAGGACCGCGTCCTCACTTCCAGACACGATCAGGTCCAGGTCGCTCTCCTCCAGGTCATCCTGTGTCGGGAAGGCAACAAGAGTACCGTCAATCCGCCCGATTCGCACCGAGGCGATGGGACCATGAAACGGGAGGGGGGAGATAAAGAGGGCCGCGGCGGTGCCGTTCATGGCAATCACGTCGCCATCATTCTGTCGATCACTGGAAAGCACCACGGACTGGCATTGCACCTCGTCCTTGTAGCCTTCTGCAAACAACGGGCGAATTGGCCGGTCCGTGAGCCGGGCGGTCAATGTCTCTTTCATCGTGGGCCGGCCCTCACGCTTGAGGAAACCACCGGGAAACTTGCCGGCGGCCGACAGTCTCTCCCGGTAATCACACATCAGCGGGAAAAAATCAATTCCCGGTCGCGGTGACCCGTCCGTGACTGCACAGAGGATAACCGTATCCCCGTACTGCACCCGGATGGCGGCGCTCGCCTGTTTCGCTAGTTGACCTGTCTCCAGGGTCAGTAATGTTCCACCAATCGTTCGTTCGACACTATGTTTCACTGTACTTACCTGCTTTCCTTTCTTATGAATCCTGGAAACACGGCTGGCTGGGACCTGGGAAACCTGTCCCCAGTCGATGATCAGCAGAGAGGTCAACCAATGACCTATCGGAGCATCGCCGTTTGGGCGGTCAAGAAAACCGTGCCTTGTGAGTTCGCTCGAAAGCGATCTTCCTGGCACAACACCGTGATCACACAAGAAGTGCGTTACTTACGAATTCCGAGCTGGCCGATGATATCGAGATAACGCTGTGGATCCACCTTTCGAAGGAAATCCAAATGGCGCCGACGGCGACTTACCATCGCCAAAAGACCACGCCGGCAGGCATAGTCTTTCTTATGCGTTCTCATGTGCTCGGTCAGGTTGTTGATCCGGGTTGTCAGGATAGCAATCTGCACTTCTGGTGACCCCGTGTCACCATCATCCTTCTGAAAGTCCTTGATCAACTCCTGTTTTCGCTCTTTTGTGATCGTCATCTGTTTTTTTAGTTTTCCAGCCGCGGCAAACGACCTTAAAGGCCCGCCCGGGCATTTCCAACAATCAATTCTTTCCTACATTCTTTCATACAATAAACTTGTTCTCGTTCGCCACACTGGCGCACACTCACGTTTCTCAATATCTGCCAAACAACTTAATGTATCAGTGCAAGCGTTTTTTGCAACCGCAGGGCGCCGCGAAAACAACCTATGGAGGCGACAAACCGTCCTGTTTTTCAGCATTCCGGCGAGAGCGGGATAACCTCTCAGGCCGGCTGAGGACCAGGGCCATGGTTGCCCAGCTGCTGGCAGAAACAGAAATAAACTGGTCCTTTTGATGAGGAAAACCACTTTCAAAATACTCCTGAAATGCCTTGGAACGGCTTGTCACATGCCAGGAACCATCCTCCTTCTGAACTCCAAGCAGGTAGGCAATACCACGCCGGATTGCCTCATCCCCCGGCCTGGCGGCCCCGGTCCCCAGCAGTGCGGCAACCACCTGCCCGCTGGCATAAGCATCACTGGACCCATTTTCACGTTGTGACCAGCCACCATCCTCGTGCTGCTGCCTGAGTAACAGCGTGACAGTCTGCTGGAAACTCTTTCGCTCTTCCAGCTCCATCCCCGGGGTCGTCCGACCTGAAAAAAGCCGGGGCCAGCGGATGCCTGTCCCCCGGCGAGTATCCACTGTCCCCCAGTAAATCCCCAGCAGTCGGTAAACATGATCCTCGGTCGTCTGGCCCGGGGCACGTGCCAGCCAGTGCACTGCCTGCCGGACTTCCTGACCGGTTTCTTCCGCATCGTCATCCTGGGAATGCAGCCGCAGGGCAGCCAGGGAGAGCGCGGTAGCAGTGAAGTCACTATCTTCCAGCGGTGGTCGGTGCGTCTGGATTTTCCAGTGGCCATCCTGCTGACGGGTTTGCCGAAGGTAGGCAACCAGTAGCTGGCTGGCCTCGGGCTCTCGATCCCCATCCGCCGCCAGTTGAACCGCTGCATAGGCTGCCGTGTAAGGCCCGCCGGGAACACCATTTCCCTGCTCGATTTTCTCCCGGCGCTGGAGAAAAAAATTGGCTGTAAACTCACTCTGCCATACCACCTGTGGAACACGGACATCAAAACCACGGCTCGCCGCCAGTGCCACTGCCATCGAGGGGAGTGCCTGATGATGACAGGAAAAACAGTCTCGCTGGTCCGTATAGGTGGCCGCAGTCTGCTGGAGCAGTTCCAGGCTCTGCATGACAGAACGTGCAACCCTGTCACGCTCACCTGCTCCCAGGAACGCGGGGATCGCCAGCAGGAGCAGTCCCGCACGCAGCAGCTGCCGGGGGTCTCCGGAGAGCACTTTTCTCATCACCACGATCTTTCCCCGGGATCTGCATTCATGGTCGACTTTGCCAACCGGCCCGGCGCGACCGGTTTTTAACTATGGTAACATGATCACCGTGGAGCGTGGCTTCCCGGCCGGACAGGGTGCCGGGAATTCTCTTGGTGGAGTGGAACAGATGAGATCGGCAAAACGACGGCGTCCCCCGGGACTTTCGTTTTTCCTGGGATTCATCGTTTTCCTCACAGCAACAGGCATCATGACCGAACCGATCAAGAAAGTGTCCGCCCAGACAGCAGGGACCGGCTTTGACCGGCCGACCGGTCCGCCTCACCAGGCCCGCTCGGTCGTGCTCGCCCGCCATGGTATCGTGGCCACCAGCCACCCGCTGGCAGCCGAGGCGGGACTCGATATTCTCAAGGCGGGTGGCAATGCCGCCGATGCGGCGATTGCGGCCAATGCCATGCTGGGAGTGGTCGAACCCATGAGCTGCGGGATCGGTGGCGACATGTTCGCCATCTACTGGGACCAGGCAACCGGCAGACTCTACGGGCTGAACGCCAGTGGCCGGAGCCCATGGAAGATCTCCCGGGAGGTTTTCACCGAACAGGGCATGGACCAGATCCCGCTGGAGGGTCCGCTCAGCTGGTCGATCCCGGGGTGTGTGAGTGGCTGGCAGGAACTCCACCAGCGTTTTGGCACAACCCCCATCAAGGAGATCCTGGCGTCGAGCATCCAGACGGCGGACGAGGGTTTCCCTGTCTCCGAGGTGATCGCGTCCTACTGGAAGAGTGCCGAGGAGTCCCTGGGCCGCTGGCCTGATTCTGCCGGAACCTTCCTTGTGGACCGGACAAGAGCACCGCTTTTTGGCGAGATCTTCCGGAATGCCAACCTGGCACGATCCTACCAGCTGATTGCGGAACAGGGTTTCGATGCCTTTTACCGCGGAAGCATTGCCAGGCGGATCGTTGCTTTCAGTGAACAGAATGGTGGCCTGTTATCGATGAAAGACTTTCGCAGCCACCGGGCCGAATGGGTCGAACCGGTCTCCACCTCCTATCGCGGTTATGACGTCTGGGAATTACCACCCAACGGCCAGGGGATTGCCGCCCTGCAGATCCTCAACGTGCTCGAACACCATGACCTGTCGGGCATGGGCCCCGGCAGCGCGGACTATCTCCACCTGTTGACCGAAGCGAAGAAGCTGGCATTTGCCGATCGCGCACGCTACTACGCCGACCCTGCCTTCGCGGACCTCCCCACCCGGGCCCTGATATCCAAGGAATACGGGATCGAGCAAAACAAGCGGGTGGACATGCAGCGGGCAGCCGGGGATGTCCCGGCCGGAGACCCTCAGCTCAACCACGGGGACACGGTCTACCTGACCGTGGTCGACAAGGACCGGAATTGCTGCTCCTTTATCCAGAGCAACTACTATGGATTCGGTTCCAAGGTGACTCCCGCCGATGTCGGCTTCGCCATGCAAAACCGTGGCGCCCTGTTCGCACTGGACGAAGAACACCTCAATCGGCTGGAAGCCGGCAAGCGACCATTCCACACGATTATCCCGGCCATGGTAACCAGGGATGGCCAGCCTTTTTTCTGCTTTGGCGTGATGGGCGGTGACATGCAGCCCCAGGGACACGTGCAGGTCCTGGTTAACCTGGTCGATTTCGAGATGAACGTGCAGGCAGCCGGGGATGCGGCCCGGGTACGGCACATCGGCAGTGCGACCCCCACCGGCCTGGAGGCGGACGGCGTGGGGGTGATCAACGTGGAATCAGGGATCTCCGATGAGGTGATCAAGGACCTGGTCTCCCGTGGGCACCAGGTCCAGCGCAGCGAGGGAGGGTTTGGAGGCTACCAGGGAATTCTCATCGACCGCCAGAACGGTGTCCTGCACGGGGCAACAGAATCACGCAAGGATGGAGCTGCCGTGGGTTATTAACGATCCGTCACGGGACCGGAAAGGAAACAGGGGATGAATACGACCAGGCGAGGATTTCTCAAGCGAGCAGCTGCCACCTCGGTGCTCCCGGCAGTTCATACCATGGCACGGACCTCGTCGGCAGCTGCCGGCAGCAAGATCATCGCCGGCCAGATCGGCACGCGCCACGCGCATGCGTCGGGCAAGGTTGGCACGATGCGCACTTTCTCGGAGGACTATGACGTTGTCGGGGTGGTCGAGCCCGACAAGGAAAGACGTGCCATGCTGGAAAAGCAGGTCGCCTACCGGGGCGTGACCTGGATGAGCGAGGAACAGCTTCTCAATACCCCGGGGCTCCAACTGGTCTGTGTGGAGACCGAGGTCAAGGACCTCCTGGATACCGCCCAGCGGTGTATCGGTGCAAACATGCACATTCACCTGGACAAGCCCGCGGGCGAATCGTATCCCCACTTCACGCGGCTGGTCAACGAGGCTCGACGACGCAAGCGGGTGATCCAGATGGGCTACATGTTCCGCTACAATCCCGGCTTCGAGTTCCTCTTCCAGGCCATTCAGAAGGGCTACCTGGGCCAGGTCTTTGAAGCGCACACGGTCATCAGCAAGACCGTTGGAAACGACACCCGGGCCCAGCTGGCCCGTTACCCGGGGGGCACGATGTTCGAACTTGGCTGTCACGTGATCGATTCACTGATCCATGCCATCGGGGTTCCGGACAGGGTGACCAGTTACACACGACGAACCCGGCCGGACAAGGACATGCTGGCAGACAACCAGCTGGCCGTCTTTGAATATCCCAGGGCAACCGCCACCGTCCGCAGTGCCCTGGTGGAAGTCGACGGGGGACGCCGCCGGCAAATGGTCGTCTGCGGTGACGAGGGCACTATCGCGATCCGTCCCATCGAACCTCCCGCTCTCTCGCTCACCCTTTCCCGACCACGTGACACGTTTTCCCGGGGAACGACGGAAGTGGAATTACCCCGACTCGGCGGACGTTATCACGGTGACTTCAAGGATCTGGCACGGGTCCTGCGTGGAGAAAAAGAACTGGATTTCAGCTATGATCATGACCTCGCCGTGCAAAAGGCCATTCTCCAGGCAAGCAACCTGCCTCTCACCTAGACTCCCCACACGACAGCAAGGCAGGGAGTTATTGATTTGACAACTTTTTCACTGCCGGGGAAAATGAAAAGAACGACAGGGGCAAGGTAAGCATGAAAGAGGTTATTGCCAGGCTGTCCGTCTTGACTGGCCCGGGATGACTTTTTCATGCGGACAGAACCGATTGGATGCTGGCGGTGCACGAACACGAGAACCACCTCATCCAGCTGGTACGCGAGGGCGACCTTTCGGCCTGGGGCGAATTAATCCAAATCCACCAGGACCGACTCTATAACAGTATCGTGCGCGTCGTCGGACACCCCGACCGGGCCCGCGACGTTGTCCAGGATGCCTTCATCCAGGCCATCGAGAATATTTCCCGGTTTGACGGCAAGAGCCAGTTTTTCACCTGGCTTTACCGTATTGCCTTCAACCGTGCGATGAGCATGTACCGGAAGCACAAGTCCGAGGTGTCGCTCGAGGTGGCACGTGAGAACGCGGGGGATGAAACCATGGCCGACGCGCAGGATCAACCCGAGGACCGGATTCTGCGGAGCGAACTGGTCGAGGAGGTCCACCAGGCGCTCGAGCAGCTCTCGGCCGAGCACCGGGCCGTGATCGTGCTGCGTGAAATCGAGGGGTGTGAATACGAGCAGATGGCCGAGATCCTGGAGATCTCACTTGGCACCGTCCGCAGCCGGTTACACCGGGCCCGCTCGGAGATGCGCCGTTTGCTGCGAGGTTATTTTGACCAGCGCACGCAGGACGACCAGGACCAGCTCTCCTAGCGTGGATTGTCGCGTTCGTGACGATAACAGAATCCCCCTGGCAGAAAGTTAATCGTGATTGCTCCATGCTGGCACGTGGAAGAAACCTGGCCGCCCCATTGCCGATAAGCGAATTCCCCGCTGGCCTGCCAGTCACCGCTGCTGATAACTACCAACCGAGGTCGGCACCAGCGGCACACCTCCAGGGGATCACTCCGGATACTCCCGTGGTGAGGAGCCATTAGGACGCTGGTCAGCCGGGGTGGAGTGTCCAGCAGCATCACCAGGCCATCTGCTTCCAGATCCCCAGGAAGTACCAGCCGGCTCTTTCCCCAGTTCATCTCCAGTACCAGGCTACCGGCATTGTCACTTCCAAATACTTGCGCCGCGGGTGGGTGAAGCACCCGGGCCGACAGCCGCTCTTTAGCCAGTAATAGGTCCCCCCTTTGGAAGGCCTGGACGGGGACCCCGTGATTCTCCAGGTTCCGGGAAAGCGCCAGGATCGCCGCGGAGGCGTCCCACTCCAGCGTGACCGGGACAGAGACCTGTTTCACTCGAAAGCGTTCCAGCAGGAAGGGTACGGCATTGAAATGGTCGACGTCTGCATGGGAAAGGAGAAGTCGGTCGATCTGGCGAATGCCACGGCTCCAGAGTACCCCGGCGACCTGGTGACCTGCCGAACGCGGGTGCCCGAGGTGTCCCGCGTCATAAAGCCAGACGCGTCCTCCCGGAAGCTCCAGCAGGACACTGGTACCATGCCCCACGGCAATGAACGTGGCTCGAAGCAGATCCTCAGCTGGACGGTGCACGATCCGTGTTGTGGATACTGTCGCTACCAGCACCCAGCATGCCAGGCCGAGTCTCAGGCAGATGCGTGATCTTCGCCCCCTGCAACACCAGCTTGAAAAGAGCAGGACATAAAAGACCGCCAGCTGCCAGGAAGGGGGAGCCGGAGACCAGAAATACGCCCCTGGCAGATCCCGTGCCAGGGCGATAGTCCATTTGATCATCTCCAGGCCGACCTGCAGCGGGATAACCGCGAGCAGCCCCAGCCACCCCAGGCCGGACAACAGGATCGTCGCCATCCCAGAAACCAGTACGATCGCCACGGGGATTCCCAGTGCAATCCCAAGCAGTATTCCAGCCGGACTCACCAGGTGGAAATAATAGAGCACCAGGGGGGCGGTGATTGCCCAGACAGCAAGTGAGAGGACCAGCATGCGGCGAATATTCAATACCAGCCCGGCTAGAATCTGAAGCGAACGAGGTCGACGGTCCCGAAGAAGTTTGTCCAGCGGATCCACAGGTTCCGCTGGCATCGCAAACAATCCGCGACATCGTACCAGTCCCAGTACAGCAAGAAAGGATAACTGTGTCCCCACCTGAAAAAGACTGCTCGGATCGATTGCCAGTACCAGCACCGCGGCGGTTGCCAGTCCATTGACCGGTAAGACCGGACGGAAAGAAAGCTCCGAAAGGCAGAAAACCGTGGCCAGGATGGTCGCCCTCATAATCGGGGGGCGCCCACCAGTGAGCCAGCAATAAAAAAGAACGAAGGCTATACAGCTGAGCAGTCCTCGCTGCCGATCCACAAGACCAGACCGTATTGCCAGCCAGAAAACCCCGGCAAGCAGGCCAAGGTGAAGGCCAGAGATTGCCAGCAAGTGAACGGTTCCAGTGAGGAAAAAACCTTCTCGCTGGTCGGCCGTGACAAGCTGCCGCTCCCCGACCAGCATTGCTTCTGCAAGCGAAGCGTCTGCCGGCCCAAGCTGGTGCTCAAGGATATGGCAGATCCGCAGGCGAAGGTTCTCCATCCAGACCGACGGAGATCCCCAGCCGTCGCGATGGAGCCGCTGGAGAGCCTCCGGCGCGGTACTCCGGAGATGAAAAATCTCCCGCTGCCCTCGCATCCCCTGTGGAGCTGCCAACCCTGGATTCAGGCGGCCACGAGGCCGACGGGCAAAAGCAAAAACACGAACCCGGTCCCCGCAGCGGACGTGCAGAACATCTCCCGCCACCAGCAAGGTCCCCTCCCCACTCGCACCTGCCCAGCAGTCTCCGTCCCGGATCCGGTGAATCCGCAGACGCATGCGCGACATCCGTTGCTGTGGGAAGGGACAGAGCGGGTCCACCGGGGGAGCCGGCAGCAGGCGAGGGGAGGAAAGCAGATCCGCCTCCAGGCAGACAGGGCTGGTCTGTTCCCCCAGGCGAAAAGCCAGCTGGTCTTGTCTGTACCATGTCCAGTCAAGCTGGTGCCAGGCAGCCGCCAGGGCCAGAATCGACACAAGCAGCG
>CAYYZW010000309.1:0-2945 GCA_964476375.1 uncultured Pirellulaceae bacterium | reverse complement strand
TCACGGCCGGGGACGAGAATGCGCGGCCCGCCGGGAAGGTGGCTGATGGTGATGTTCCGCTGTCCCGGAGCAATCCGCTTTCCGGGCAGGAAGACCGGCTGGGGGACGTTGCCATCGGGATTCTCAAAAAAGTAGATTCCGTTGGCCGGCTTGTCCGGGCAGGAGACAAGGAGGTCCAGGTCCACGTACCGGTCGTAGTCGACCGGCAGGGGCCAGGCCCAGAGGCCGACTCCCAGGTCGACCACCAGGCCGGGGTGGTTGTAGCGAAGACGCTCAAGGTCCTCCGCCTGCAAGGGCAGCGAACAGAGGGCGGCGCCAAGAAAGACAAGGATTCGTTTCATGGCACAAATTCTTTTCTCGGGGAATTAATAGTTGATCTCGCAGTCGGGTAGCGCCTTCTGAAGCCGGGCCACGCCCTCGGCGCTGACCGGGGCAAACTCCACGTCGAGCGTGGTCAGGGTGGTGAGCTGTTCGAGGTGGGCAAGTCCCTCGTCGGTGATCTCGGTACCCCGCAGGACCAGTGTTTCCAGCCGGGAGAGGGTCTGCAGGTGAGCCAGGCCGGCATCGGTGATTTCGCTGTACTCGATATTCAGCGTGGCCAGGCTCGTGATCGCGGCGATCTCTGCCAGGATGTCGTCCACGACCAGGGGGCCGCTGGCGGTAATCGAGAGGAGTTTGCCGTGCTCGTCGTTTTCCAGCACGGCATCGAGCCGCTGGAGTCGAGTCATCGGGTCCAGGCGTGGCGGGGCCGTGGGTGGTGGATCGTCGGGAACGACCTGTGCGGTGGGAGCTGGGTCGGGCATGGCCGTCGGGGAATGGTCCGGCGAAGGACAGCCTGTGGCCAGCAGGACGAACAGGAGCGTGGGCAGAAATCTCATCGGCAGTCCATGGCCACCACGATTAAAGGAGTTCCCGGATCACGTCGTGGTGGTCCAGCAGGTACTGTGGTCGGCCATTGAAATCCTTTAGCGTGACCCGGCTGACATCGATGCCGAGATGGCGGTAAAGCGTGGCGAAAACCTGCTGGTAGTGAATCGGCCGATCCCTGGCTTCCTCGGCGAGCCTGGTCGTAGAGCCGATCACCTGTCCCGTCTGCATCCCGCCCCCGGCGAGCAGGCAGCCGGAGACCTGGGGCCAGTGGTCCCGACCCCCGTTTGCATTGATGCGTGGGGTGCGCCCCATTTCCCCCCAGACGACCACCGAGACGTCGTCCTGCAGGCCCCGTTCGTGGAGGTCATCCACCAGGGCCAGCAGGCACTGTTCCAGTCGTGGCAGGTACTCCTTCAGCTGGGCAAAGTTGTTCTTGTAGGCAAGGTCACCCGCCTTGCGGCAGGAGTGGGTATCCCAGCGACCAAAAGAGATCGTCACACAGCGGGCGCCGGCCTCCACCAGGCGGCGTGCCGTGAGAAAATCCTCGTTGTGCATCGGGGCCCCGTCGTCGACGGCATCCAGGGACCCTTTCCCGTAACGCTCGCGGGTGCGGGCATCCTCCTGCTGCAGGTCGAGGGCCTTGAGAAGCCGGCTGGAGGTGAGCAGTTCCAGTGCCTGCCGCGTGTAGGTATCGGTGCTTTCCAGCACGCCGGAGGCATCGATGTTCCGCCGGTAGCGATCGATCGAGCTGAGCAGCTGGCGACGGTCGCCGAGGCGTTTCCTGGAAACGGTCAACTGCATGTCTGCCCGGCCCTCGTTTCGTGGCTGGAACGGCTTGTGGGCGGCGCCGGCGAAACCGGCCCGGCCAGGATCCTGCCAGTTGTTGGGGGTGGAGTGGCAGAGGCTGATGAAGGGGGGGATGGATGGACTGGTGGGCCCCTTCAGCCGGGAGACAGCGGCCCCCAGGGAGGGCTGTTGCCGCTCGATCGAGTCACGGTATCCATAACCACTGAAACAGAGTTCCGAGGCGTGCTCGTTCTGGGCACCGACCAGGGAACGGATGATCGTGAACTGGTCCAGCCGGGTCGCCAGCCGTGGCAGGTGCTCGCAGATCTGTACGCCGGGCAGGCAGGTCTGGATGGGCTGGAACTCGCCGCGGACCTCGGCCGGGGCATCTGGTTTGAGGTCCCAGATGTCCAGGTGCGATGGGCCGCCGGGAAGGAAGACCATGATTACCGACTTGTGCGATTGGCCAGGGCCCCGGTCCGCCTCGGCTCGCAGCAGGTCCGGCAGTGCCAGGCCGCCCAGGGCCAGCGTACCGACACGCAGCACGGCGCGGCGGGTGACCCCGTCACAGAATCTGGTTGCGTCGCCGGTGATTGTCAGCATGGTTCATATCCCAGGTTCAGGCCCCCCTAGGATAACCTGAAGAAAAAGGGGGCTCAATCGCATTTCATGGCGGCGGGCGATGGCCTAGCCGAAGACGGGCGACTTGTAGGATTTCCTGATCAGTTTCTTGAGCGTGGGGATGTGGAGATCCTCGATGTTCTTTATCTGCAGGCAGGTTTTTCCCGACAGTTTATGTTTTCCCAGTTTCTCCAGCAGGTCGGTCTGTTCGCTGAGCGAGCAGTAAAGGTAGAGGGTCAGGTTAGCCTTGCGGGGTGAAAATCCCACGCGGGGCCAGTCCCCCTCGGAACTCTTTCCCTTGTAGTGGATGGTACCGAAGCCGACGATCGACGCTCCCCACATGGCGGCCGGTTCCCCGGTCACGTGTTTCATCAGTTCCAGCACGGCCAGGCAGTCGGCGCGTTTTTGATCGTCCGTGACGCTCTGGAGGAACTTCTCGACAGAGGCGTCGTTTTTTTGCGTTTTCAGCTCAGCCATCGGGGGTGACGCTCTTTGTAATCGTTTACTTGTCGGTCGTTTTTACTTCTGCTTCTCCTCCTCGACGTCCAGTTGCAGGCGGGCTTCTTCGAGCACGTAATCGGCCCAAGAATCCTGGAAAGTCCAACCGGAATCATGTTCCCAGCTAGCGCGGTATTCTTGTGCGTGATGGTAGATCATGCGAGCGCGTT
>CAYYZW010000308.1:0-1811 GCA_964476375.1 uncultured Pirellulaceae bacterium | reverse complement strand
ATGTCCACCGCCGTCACCCCGGGATCCGTGAACTCCCCGCCAACCGGGATACGAAGGGTATCGCCCCCAGCCAGTGTAATGACCGGCCCGACCGTGTCCACTATCGTGACGATGCGTGTCACGGTGACCGCCCGCTGGCGGTCGTCGGAAAGAAAATCATAGGCCAGGACATATTCACCGGGATGGCCATCGTCGAACTGTCCGGTAACCTGGATTTTCGTTGCATCCAGTGAATTGCCATCGGGGTCCGCCAAAGTGGCCCCCGGGTCCACGAATTCAACACCGACCTCGATTGTCATTTCCGCCTCGCCCACGAGGGTGATGACCGGCAGGTCCGAACCATCCTTCACGACAACCTTCCGGGTAACCCCGGCAAGATTCCCGGCCGCATCTGAGGTGGAGTACTCCACCGTGTAGATGCCGGGCGTATTGATATCCACGAAGGGCTCGCCTGAGATAAGGTGGTCAATCTCCTCCTTCGTGAGCACAATGTTGTTTATGGCGAGGGCGTCCAGTACACCGTGCCAGAAATGACTGTTGTCCTTGCTGCTTCCCAGGCGGACAAGGTCCGGTGTGACCCAGGCTCGTTTCATGTTGGAACCGGAATGCCACAATTCTCCATCCATGTAGATTTGCTGTGCCCCGGAAATACGGTCCTTGGTGAAAACCCAATGCACCCAGTTGTCCTTGTATTCCGCCGCGGTTGCTGCCTTATCAATGCGATCGTAGCCGCCATTGCCCACGTCCCAGTAGATGCGGCCATTGCTCCATGGGTGGTGTATGTTGAAAACACGATTATTGCCCTTTTCAGATTCCAGGACACTCGTGTTCCGTGGCAGGAGGGAACCACCCTTGGACCAGAAGGCAATCGTCACCTGGGTGTCCCCAGTGGTGGGATGGGCGGCCACAGGCAGGTTAACGGAATCATTCTGCCCGTCGAAGGACAACGCGTTCCCATTTTTGCCGGACACCCACTGGTTGCCACCAAAATTATTGAGGGTTCCATGATTCCCCTTGAAAATGTCTTTCGCCAGATCACCCGTGGTTTCATTGAAGCCCCAGAAACCCAAAATTCCAGCTGATGGCATGTTCAGGTTGGATCCCACCTGCAATTCACCGTCGGCCAAATCCATGGCCGTGGCCCCGGGGTCAACATAATCCGTTCCTGTGGTAATGATCAGGGGATTATTGCCAACAAGCGTTACGGACGGTGGAGTGGTGTCGACCACGAGGACCGTCCTAACCAGTTCGTCGGAAACCGTGCCGGTGGGACTGGTGTAATTGTAGGTGATGGTAAAGTTCGCACTTGGGGCATTTTCAGGCAGGCCCTCGACCCGGATGAGTTCCGGTGCAAGAGGATTGCCCTCCCCGTCAACCAGGGTGGCGCCCGCATCCACGTAGGGAGTCCCCGCCTCATGCGTGAGCTCCGGTTCCCCCAGGAGTGTAAGGACACCGGCACTGGAGTCCGCTTCAACGATGACCGTGCGGATGGCACTGGAGCGATTCCCGGAGGCATCCTCTGCAAAGTAGGATGCGCGGTAGGTCCCGACCTGATTGACATCAATCGTACCACCGGCATACTGCAGGGCATTGACCTCGCCATCATTCAGGGCACGATCAAAAATATAAATCTCGTCCAGGTGGCTGGCAAAGTGCTGGTCAGCACCCCAGTTGCCGATGCGGGTGATCTGGGAGTTGCTGCTGACGCTTGACTCCCCGACAAACTGCCCGTCGATAAAGAAGCGTGTGCGGGAATCCTTCGCCACGGTCGCAATATGGTGCCAACCGGTGTAGTCCACCGGGTCCATCAT
>CAYYZW010000307.1:0-4943 GCA_964476375.1 uncultured Pirellulaceae bacterium | reverse complement strand
GGCCGCGACCATTACGGTAAACACACGAGCCTGCTGGTTACGGGGGGCGGCCTGAAAATGGGACAGGTCATTGGGCAATCTGCCCGGCAGGCATCCCAGCCGGCCCCGCATCCCTACAATCCCTCGCATTTGATGGGAACGATCTTCCACACGCTACTGGACCTGGGCCAGCTTCGCCTGCAGACTGGACTTCCCGGTGAATTGGTTCAAATCGTTGAACAAGCTCGGCCCATTGAGAACCTCGTCTAGGCCGGATCGGAATGGATCGACCGGCTGGTCCCCGCTGGCATGGACCCATCCTCATCGGCCAGCGCGAGTCCCACCTGCTGCTCCACCTCATCAAGTTCCAGTGGAACGCCGCTGGTGAGCACTTCCACGCCGTCCATGGTGACCGCCACCGTATCCTCCACACGGATGTAGAGTTTCTGTTCTGGAACCCACATCTGTGGATCCAGGGCGAACACCACACCCGGCCGCAGCGGGAGTCGTCGGTAGTCACCCACATCGTGGACCGACATGCCAACACCATGAGAGAGATGCCCCTGGAATTTCAGCGTGGCCCGTGCCGCCTCATGATACTCCGCGGAGGACCAGCCGGTTTTCTCGACCACGGGTTCCATCACCGCCGCGGCCTCCTCCATTACCTGGCCCGCCGTCACACCGGGACGAATATGGGACAGCAGAACCTTGTGATACTCGACAATAAATCCATAAAGTTCACGCTGGATCGCGTCATAGGTCCCACCTACCGGCCACATCCTTCCGATGTCGCTGGTGTAACAGTGAAAATCCGGCGCATAATCCATCAGCACAAGTTCGCCATCCTCGAGCACCGCGTTGTTTCGAAAGTAATGGGCATTCCAGATATTCTCACCGGACGCCAGGATCGCCCGGTAAGCGCCGCCGCCGGCACCGCCATCGGCAAAAATACGTTCCGCATGGGCAACAAGCTGGTATTCCACGATCCCGGGCCTGGTCACGTGCATGGCTGCCAGCACCGCTTCTGCTGTCAGTCTGCCCGCCTCACGCATGAGGCTTACCTCGCCATCACTCTTGACCTCCCTCAACTGGTCAAGCAGCGGGCAGAGATCCTTCAGACCCACGCCTGAAAGTTCCTTCTGGATCCTGGCAGAAAAAAGTTGTTCCCGCGATTGCCAGTCATCCCAGGGATCTGCCTCCCGTACCTGGACAGCGTGAGCGACCACGTCACGGCACTGCTGCCGCCGTTCGCCCGGCAGCAAGGGTGTCCACAGCGACTCCATCTCCCCGAGGCTCTCAAAAAGCCGTTCGTAACCGGCCACCTCATCTACCCCGGTCACCTGCCTGGCTCGCTGCCCGTCATCCGCGGAAAGGACCGCTCCCTCGCTTCGCTCCAGCTTTTCATCACGTGGTGGCAGATAAAGCCGACTGCGACGATCCCTGCCATCCACCACGAGGTAAGCCTGGGGCACTTCCACGCCACAGAGGTAATAAAAATCATTCGTCTGCCGGAACATGTCGAAGGCGCCGGTAACCGCTGCTCCTGCCAGCAGGGCAACTTCTCCCTCCCCCATCAGCTCGAGCAGTTTTTGCCGACGGCTGCGGAACTCCCCGGCGGAAAAATCGGACTGCACATATGGCTGTCGTTCACCCATGATTTTTTCCTGCCAGTCCACGACCCCACTGCTCACCACGAGTGCAACCAGATCACTGTTTCAGTTCCACCACAATGTTACGCCAGCTGCTTTTTCCCGAATTGACTGCCTCGTGCACATCCTCTCCAGCCACGTCTCGAAACACCACGTCCCCGTCCGCCATGTGCTTGACCGGCCCCAATGCCCCGTCTGCGTCCCGCCGCTGCAACTCGCCATCCCCGATAACCACGTACAGGTAATCGGTGTTATGCGCATGCATCCCCGTTGCTTCCCCGGGTTCCAGGCACAGATCCCAGACACGCACCCGTTCGTTTTCAAACAGCAACCGGGTTCCGACCTCACTTGAAATGTCCCGCCCGTGCATATCATTCTCCCCCTGGCCTCTTTTACCTGGCACCTGCCACCCGGTTACCTGAAACGAATTGCCTTCACCCACCACGGCCGTTCGCCGACATCGTAGGTGCCAATCCGTTCCAGCCCTCCCTCGAGTAAATCCACCCGGTAGGCAGCAACTTTTGCCGCTCCCTGCCCGGCGGCAAACAGGAATCGCCCGGAGGGTTCCACATTAAAAGATCGTGGGGTTTTCTCCGTCGCAACCTGGCCGATACCGCGAATTCTTCCCGTCAACTGGTTGACCTGGAACATGGCAATACTGTCATGCCCACGGTTGGCTGCGTAGAGAAAACTGCCGCTGGGGTGAATTTCCAGGTGCGCACAGGAGTTGTTATCTGTGAAGTCCGCCGGAATCGTCGGCAACGTCATGACCGGGGTCAGTGTCCCCTTGCGGACCGAGTAACGACAGGCCGTCACCGCGCTTCCCTGTTCCTGGTCGAAGAACGCCCAGGGCCTGCGAGGATGATAGGCCAGGTGTCGAGGCCCGGTTTCCGACGCCATCTGCAGACGATCCGGGTGGGCCGCGGTGAGCACCCCCTCCCTCGCATCCAGGTGAAACTGGAAAACCGCGTTGGGGCCGGTATGGGGTACCAGCACAAGTCGGTTGGACGGATCCACGTCAATGGCATGAGCCTTGTCATCCGTATCCGTCCATCGCCCCGTCGACTCGTTGAGCGAGCCATCCTCCCCGATGGGATGGATCGCCACGCGGCCTGCGAAATAATATGCCGACATCAGGAAACGGCCGCTCCGGTCGGTCGCCAGGTAGGCGGGATCCGCATCCGCACTGATCGTACCAATCGGTGTGAGTCCCCCCGTTTTCGCATCCATGCTGAAGCTGGCGATTTTCCCCGCCGTTCGTAACGATGCAAACATGAACTTCTGTTCTGGATCGGTTGCCAAACAACCTGGTTCCCCTTCCACCTCGACCCTCGATCGGTGGGTAAGTTCGCCTGTCCGCTGGTTCATTTCATATATCGAGATCGCCTCTTCCCCGGCCAGCGAGACATAAACAAAGGTCTCGGCCCACCCCGCTGGGGTAAAAAGGACGAGTGCGAAAAGGGCGTTGAAGGTGATAATGAAACGGTGCATGGATACCCCCTGGGTTTCTTGAGAACCGGCGGCCCATATTATGGGCCATCTGGGAACTCATTCAAGCGACCCGCGCCCCTGCTTTTCTTTCGCGGAGCGGGAAACGACAGACCCAGGCCATCCCCGATGAGGTAACCGCTAGCGCGATCGTTTCTTCATCGTCCGATCCGCAAATTCCAGGTATTGCTGCCAGTCATAGGCTGTCACATCATGCTTGCCGGTCCGCATGTGATAACCGATTGTCCCGGAAACCGGGGAATCGACCGCCGGCATCTTGCCGGCACCAATCCCGGACTTCCCCAACAGCTCGTAGACGGGTACCGCATGCAGACCCGCAAGAAATTCCCCATGTGGATCTGCCCAGCGATCTCCCTCGGCACTGGCAATATAGACCGGTCGCGGTGCCATCAGGGAAATCAGCATATGCTGGTCCAACGGCAGGTCATCTTCCTTCCCGTTGTATTTCTTAAAATTCCCGCAAAACCAGTGAGGAAAGGACGTGTTAATCCGCTCCACCGTTTCCCCAAAACGTCGCCGGCTCAGCGCCGCCCCACCACAACCGGAATCGTTGGAAATCACGAGCGAAAAGCGCGGATCCCGGGCACCTGCCCAGAGGGATGTCTTACCCAGCCTGGAATGCCCGATGACCGCGACCCGCCGCTGATCAAGACGGGCATCCGTCTCGAAATAGTCCAGCGCGCGACTCAGGCCCCAGGCCCAGGCCGATATACTTCCCCACTCGTCCGGAGCCGGTGCGCCGTAGAGTGCGTGCACGCCGTTTTTGAACTCATCGTGAAAGTCCGGGTCGATGTCGCCATAGTAAATCGTGGCCAGCCCGTATCCACGGTCGAGGATACTGTCGATATCCCACCTGCTGGCTGACGTACCACGTCCCTTCGCGGTTGCCCGGTTGTTCGCTCCTTCACCACGATCACGAACCCAGCTTTCCGTGATGTGAATTGCCGGATCGGCGTGGACCGTGTGATTTCCCTGGAAATTCAATCCCACGAAGAGTGGGACCGGTCGCAACGATCGAGGATGGTAAATCAGGATGTCCATGCTCGGTCCATCCGTGCCTGCGGAAAAGAAGACTCGCACCTGCTTGCGGATTGCCTTGCCACCCAGGGCATCGTCCGCCATTTCGAGTGTTTCAAAATGAAGGTCGGCCGGCCGCCCCGGACTCCGACCGTACATTTCGGTTTCAAAAAGTTTGAAGACCTCTCCCCTTCGTTGTTCGTTCCACTGCCGGGCCGTCTCTACCCTTGTGCCGTCCAGCATCAAAAGAGAGTCCGGGAGTTCATAGGGTGGCACCTTCGATTCGTCATAATTAAACCCTGCCGGCTGCGCGACAAGCACCGACGACGTCAGGAGCACGGCCACAACACTTCCATACCAACGCATCACCATCGCATTTCCCCTCCCAAAAATAGAGCCGTCTCGTAAACCGACCTCGGTGATTATTATGGTCGCTTTTACGACCAGATACATGCACCCCTTGGCATCCACAACGATCTTTGTTTTTTGCCCGGTATTCCGTATTCTTACGCTCAGGCACTCCCGACTTATGGCATTTTTCTCTACCGAACACAAAGCCCCCGGAATGTTTTTAACGCTGCCACATTCCTTTTCAATGAAGAGTCTACCCACCTCTCCATGGACCACCGCCTTCTATTACTGACCGCGCTGCTACGGGGTACGCTCTCACCGGGCGATGTGGCCTCGGCGCTGGGCGCCAGCGACAAGGCCGATGCGCTGCTGGAAGGCCTGGAGCCGGCCCAGCGGAAGGCCCTGGAGACGGACCTCTCCCGGCGAACCGGATCCCCC
>CAYYZW010000306.1:0-2946 GCA_964476375.1 uncultured Pirellulaceae bacterium | reverse complement strand
GATTCCAGGCACGGTTCAAGACAGAGTCTGACCTGGAAGCACGTATTCAAAACTACGAGCTGGCGGCTCGCATGCAGCTTGCGGCGCCGGAGATCCTTGATTTGTCAAAAGAATCGGGCGAGACAAAGAAGATGTATGGTGTCGAGCAGGGACATGATGAAATGTCCCGCTACGGGACGCGCTGCCTGATGGCACGGCGGCTGGTGGAATCAGGGGTGCGGTTTATCCAGGTCTTTCCCCCGGGCAGTCCGAATACCCAGCCCTGGGATGCCCACGGCAATGTGAAAACACAAAACGAGGCAATCTGCAAGATTGTCGACCAGCCAACAGCGGGCTTGATCACGGACCTGAAGCAGCGGGGGCTGCTTGCCAGCACGCTGATTGTCTGGTCGGGCGAGTTTGGACGCCTGCCGATCTCTCAGAACGGTTCCGGTCGGGATCATAACCGCAACGCCTGCACCACGCTCCTGGCCGGGGGCGGGGTCAAGGGCGGCCTGAGTTACGGGAACACGGATCCACTCGGTTACCGGAGTGTGGAGGACGTGGTGACCGTGCATGACCTGCATGCCACGGTCCTGCACCAGATGGGTTTGAGCCATAAAAAACTGGTCTATCGCCACCATGGTCATGACGAGTCATTGACAGATTCACGCGTGACCGATGCCCGGGTGGTGGGAGATATCCTCCAGAACGACGTGCAGCCACTCTAGCGGGCGGGGTCTCCAGCAAAACCATCCCGGCCCACGGGGGACAAGGAATGAAACGGAAAAATCGCCAGGGTCTGTTCAGTACAGTGATTGCCCTTCTTGTTTTTCACTCGGCCCTTCTTGTGGCCGGGGAGAGCAGGGGGCGGATGAAAGAAGAGGTCGCCGGACAACGACTCCACTACCTGCTCCAGGCGCCCGAGGGGAGGGCCCCGCGCGGAGGCTGGCCGCTGCTGCTGTTCCTGCACGGCTACGGGGAATGTGGTGAGGATCTTGAGAAGGTGAAAAAGCACGGTCCTCCCAGGCTGGTTGCCAGGTTTGATTCACTGGCCAGGTGCGTGATTGTTTCACCCCAGTGCCCCCGCAACAGCTGGTGGCGGGTCGATGCGCTCAAGGCAGTGGTGGAGGAGGTGATCGATGATCGCGGTGACATTGACCGGCGTCGACTCTACGTTACCGGCCTGAGCATGGGAGGCTATGGGATCTGGAGTTTTATTTCGCACTCTCCGGATTACTTTGCCGCGGCGGTCCCGATCTGTGGTGGGGGAGATCCCTTTCGCCTGCCGGCCAACCGCCCGCCGGTCAAGAGCGGGATCAAGAACGAGTTCGACCCGGATGGCCTGGCGCGGGCTCGCACGCTGCCGGTCTGGGCCTTCCATGGAACCGAGGATCGGTCGGTCCCGATCAGGGAGACCGAGATGCTCGTCGGTATCCTCAAGCAGGCGGGTAGCAGCGATGTCCGGTTTACTGCTTACGAGGGCGCCGGGCATGTGCAGGCCTGGGAGAAAGCGTACGAGGATCCCCAGGTCTGGAAATGGCTTTTCGCCACGAGGGCAGGCAGGCAGGGAGGCAGACAATAATTGCTGCCGCTTGTTTTCTTTCGTATTGGAGCAGGGTAGGCTCGTAGGGAACGTCTCCAGGGGTTCGGTATTTGTCCTTTCATCGCGTTGGAAACCGGCATGTCACATAAACAGAATTTTGTCACCTCGTTGCTGTCCGCGTTCCTGCTGTTCTTCGCCGTCGTGGTTTCGGCGGCCGAACCTCGTCAGTTGCCTACCGCCACGCCCGAGGTGGTGGGAATGTCGTCGGAGAAAATGGCCAGGGTCACCGAATCCCTCAAGGGATTTGTCCAGGAGCAGAAAGTTGCCGGGACCATCGCCGTGGTCGCGAGAAAGGGAAAGGTGATCTACTTCGAGTCATTCGGGGCACGCGACCTGGAAGCACAAAAGCCGATGGAAAAGGACTCGATCCTGCGGTTCTATTCGATGAGCAAGCCGATCACGACGGTCGCCGCCATGATCCTGGTGGAAGAAGGAAAAATTGACCTGGATGCCGACCTGGCCACCTATGTTCCGCAGTTCAAGGAGCTCAAGGTTTTCGAAGCCAGGGAAGGGGACGAGTTCAAGGTCCAGCAGCTGGCTCGAGCCGTGACGGTACGGGACCTGATGAGGCACACCTCGGGACTGACCTATGGTTTTTTTGGGAACACGGCAATCGACCAGCATTATGTAAAGGTTGGAGTGCTTTCTCCTCTCGACACGCTCCAGCAGACAGTCGAGAAGCTGGGCAAGATTCCGCTGCTGTACCAGCCCGGCACACGTTTCAATTACAGCGTTTCGAGTGACGTGCTGGGGCATGTCGTGGAAGTCGTCTCCGGGAAGAACCTGGGTGACTTTTTCCAGCAGCGGATCTTCGCCCCGCTGAACATGACCGATACCGCTTTCCAGGTTCCGAAAGAATCGGTGGATCGTTTTGCCAGTAACTACAGCCCCAATCCGGCGGGGGGACTGCTCGTCAACGAGTCGGCGGCCAGGAGCCGTTACCTGCTCAAGCCGGCCATGTGTTCCGGCGGCGGGGGGCTGGTCTCGACCGCACGGGACTACATCCGCTTCTGCCAGATGATGCTCAACCAGGGAGAACTGGATGGAAACCGTATCCTCAAGGCCGCCACGGTCCAGGCAATGACAAAAGACCAGCTGCCAGAGAGTGCCTTTCCGATCTCCCTGGGTGGTGAACGTCCCGTTGTCGGGTTTGTATTGGGTTTCTCGGTGGTGGTCAAGAAACCGACGGCCTACTGTCCACTTCGGATTGGTGAGTACGGCTGGTGTGGCGCGGAGAGTATCTACTTCTGGATCTCGACTTAGGACGTACTGGCGGTGGTCGTGCTGAGGTAGCGGATGCCTTTGTCGTTTCTGCTTGATGTCGCCTTCAAGGCCCTGGTCTATGACGCCATCGTGAAGTA
>CAYYZW010000305.1:0-8853 GCA_964476375.1 uncultured Pirellulaceae bacterium | reverse complement strand
CAGAAACCCGGGTCTGTCAAAGAGATGACAAGCTAACGAGGGGATGCAGTGATGAGTGACGAGTCAAGAATCCCCGCCTGGGCTGTTGCCCCGGCACGCCGTCCCCGGGCCATCGTGCTGGACCGGCGAAAAGGAGAAGATCCACTTGACCGGGAACTGATGGAGACCATCGCCAGCCAGTTAGACGTGGTCGAGCAAGGGGCCGAACTGCAACAGCCGGAGATGCTCGATGAGGTCGACTTGATCGTCGTACTGGGAGGAGATGGATCCATCCTGCGGGCTGCCCAGCAGATGGGAACACGGCAACGGCCGGTTATCGGCATCAACCTGGGCCGTCTCGGTTTTCTTGCGGCGATCTCGCCGGGCGAAGTGGAATCCGCCCTTGCCAGTATCGTCTCGGGGGATTGTGTGATTACCAGCCACCTGATGCTCAAGTGCAGCCTGATTCGTGATGGCAAGGTGGAGAGTGAACAGCTGGGACTGAACGAGGCCGCCATCCGTGTGGGAAACCCCTTCTCCTTGCTTGATATCGATCTTTACGTTGACTCAAAACTGGCAACGACCTATAGTTGCGACGGCTTGATCATCAGCACGCCGGTAGGATCGACTGCCCATAGCCTTTCGGCGGGTGGACCGATCCTCCGAAAGACGATGCAGGCCTTTGTGATTGCCGCCATCAGTCCTCATACATTGACCGTTCGGCCGGGTGTTGACTCGGCAGAAAGGGTCTTTGAGATGCGGGTTCGGACGGCGGACGTGGTTGCCTCACTGGTGGTGGATGGCCAGCAGCTGGCATGCCTCTCTCCGGATGATCGTGTTCGGATTGAGCGAGCCAGCGAGAGCTTTCAGATCATCGAGGTTGCCGATCGCGACGATTACCAGATACTGCGTGAAAAACTTGACTGGGGCGGAAGGATTCGCCACAAGAAATAGGAGGATGGCCTGCCGCCCTCCGTTGCTCTCACCGACTCTCATTCTGCAAGGATGCTTGATGATGCGTAGGTCACTCTTCTCTCGTTTTACCAGCCTGCTGGCGATCTGCAGCATGGCCTGGCTTTCATGCCCCTCCCCTCTTCCCGGGCAGGCGGATCAACCCACCGAAACCGGTCCGCAGGAGGCGGCAGTGCTGGAAGCAGAGATCCAGCGGGCCACCGCGCGGGCAGCCGACAAGGGATACCTGCTGGAGTATCGTTTCCAGAAAGGGGAGTCACTGAAGATGAAAGTGGTGCAGCTGGTATCGATGCAGACGCGGGTCGATGGAAATGACCAGAACGTTGAGTCCCGCAGCGTGTCGACACGGCAATGGGATGTCCAGGATATCGATACGGAAGGGAATGTCACTTTCTCGCATATGATCAAGCAGGTCTCGATGTGGCAGAAAGTGACCGGGAAGGACGAGATTCGGTATGACAGCACCCGGGACCAACAGCCTCCAGAGCCCTACCGGCCGATTGCCGAGAAGCTGGGAAAGCCGCTCTCCACGATCACCATGGCCCGCGACGGGCGGCTGGTGAAAAGGAAGGACCAGGCACGCCAGTTCGATCCGGGGATCGATTCGCTTGTGATTCCCCTTCCAGGCAAGTTAATTCATATTGGCCATCGCTGGTACACGCCAGAAAAACTGCGGATTCGAACGCAAACCGGAACCTATCAGGCGGTGCAACTGCGACGCCAGTACAAGCTGGAAAGCGTGGAGGCTGGTGTGGCCATGATCTCCATCACCACCCAGGTGCTGACACCGGTTGATGACCCCACGATCAAATCGCAGATCGTTCAGCGACTCCAGGATGGGAGTATCCGCTTTGATATTGAACGAGGGCGGATCCTCTCCAAACAGCTGCATCTTGACCAGAGGGTGATCGGTTTTAACGGCCCGGCCAGCCTGGTGCACTACCAGGCGAGGACACGGGAAGAGATGCTGAAAGATGCAACGCTCCAGTAAGTACCGCAGCTATGGAGCACCTCTCGAGTTTTCACCGCTGGCAGCCCCCCATGATGATTGTCCGATCTGGAATTCCCTGTCTCTTTCTCTGCAGCATCCTGGTTCTCCCGGCGGGAACCCGGGCGGATGAACGTATCCGTTTTCAAAGGCATGGAGAACAGCAGGTTCTCAGCGGAGAGGTGATTGCCGAGTCACGCGACGGTGGTCTGCTGCTGCTGGGCCAGGATGGCCAGATCTGGCCCCTGCAGCCTGAGGAAATACGGCAGCGGGAGAAGTTGGATGAGTCCTTTCAATCGCTCGACCGGGACGAGGTGCAAGCCCGTGTGCTGGCAGATCTGCCGGAAGGGTTTCGAGTACACCGGACCGCGAACTACATTATCTGCTTTAACACTTCCCCGGCCTTTGCCCAGTGGTGGGGTGCGCTGGCGGAAAAACTCTACCGTTCTTTTTACGGGTACTGGAAAAACCGTGGGCTCAAACTCCAGGCTCCCGAGTTTCCCCTGGTATCGATTGTCTTTCGTAGCCAGGCTGATTACCTGGATTTTTGTCGGGAAGAACTTGGAGCACGCAGCGGCCAGTTTATTGGCCACTACAGCCAGCAGACCAACCGGGTCTGCACTTTCGACCTCACCGGGATCGACCGGCTCCTGGAGCAGCGACACCCTGCCACGACCCTTTCCCATGTTTCGCGGCTACTGGCCCAGCCGGCGGCGGAACGAACGGTGGCAACGATCATTCATGAGTCGACGCACCAGCTGGCTTACAACAGCGGACTGCAGATTCGCTATGCCGACAACCCGGGATGGGTGAGCGAGGGGATTGCTACCTACTTTGAATCCCCGGACCTGGCGACCAAGCGTGGCTGGGATGGCGTCGGAATGATCAACCGCTTTAACCTCTTCCATTTTCACCGTTCGGCCAAGCAGCAACCGGGACTACGGCTCTCGAATCTGATCAGTTCCGATGAGGCTTTCCAGGATCCTGAATCGGTACGGCGGGCCTATGCGGATTCATGGGCCCTGACCAATTTCCTGCTGAAAACACGCATGCCACAGTACCGGGAATATCTCCGGCGGCTGTCCGAACAGGTCCCGCTGGTATCCTCTGATCCAGTCCAGCGACGGGCACTTTTTCGAGCCAGTTTTGATACCGACCTGAGGGAGCTGGAAGATGAGTGGATCCGGTACCTGCGGCGTTTGAAATAAACTGACAGAAGCGATCTTCTACGTTATCATGGAAAGAGAATTCTAAGGCCCCGCACCATGGAGAAGGATGAATGACCAAGCATCAAACGACGAGTGATGACCGACGTGGTTTCCTCCGGAAAACTACCGCAGGAGCCCTGGGAGGATCCATCGTGGCATCCCTGCATTCGGCACCGGCGCTGCATGCTGCCGGGGATGATGTGATCAAGGTGGGATTGATCGGGTGCGGTGGTCGTGGCACGGGTGCGGCAGTCAATGCCATGCGGGCGGATGCCAACATGCAACTGGTGGCGATGTGTGATGTCTTTCCCGATCGGTTACAACAATCCCGACGAGTGCTGGAGCAACAGGCCAAGCAACAGGGGATGGCTGGCAAGGTTAACGTAAGTGATGAACGCTGCTACACGGGTTTTGATGGCTACAAGCAACTGGTCAACTCGGACGTGGATGTCGTCCTGCTCTGCACGCCACCTCATTTTCGGCCCCAGCAATTACGTGCGGCGATTGAGGCCAACAAGCATGTTTTCTGTGAGAAACCGGTAGCGGTTGATCCGACTGGTGTCCGCCACGTGCTGGAAACGGTAGCGATGGCCAAGCAGAAAGACCTGAATCTTGTCTCGGGACTCTGCTGGCGATACGACCTGGGCGTGCGGGCTACCATGGAACAGATCAAGGAGGGGGCGATCGGTGATATCCAGACAGTCCAGGAAAACTACCTGACAGGCACGCTCTGGCACCGCGGCCGAAAAGAAAACTGGAGTGAGATGGAGTACCAGGTGCGAAACTGGCTCTATTTCACATGGCTCTCGGGTGACCATATTGTCGAGCAGCATATTCATAGTCTCGACAAGGCGCTCTGGCTGATGGATGACCAGCCTCCCAAGGTGGCCTTTGGTTTGGGAGGCCGACAGATGCGGACCGAGGAAAAATGGGGCCATGTTTTTGACCACTTTGCCGTCTGCTATGAGTGGGAGAACGGGGCCAAGACATTCGCTTTTACCCGGCAGATGTCGGGATGCTCAAACAACGTGGAGGATTACGTGCAGGGAACCCGGGGATCGGCTCGCATCCTGCACCACTCCGTCACTGGTGGGGACACCACATGGCGATACCGGGGCGCCAAGCCAAGCATGTATGACGTGGAACACAAGGAGCTGTTTGCTGCCATTCGCTCCGGGGACACGATCAACAACGGAACCTACATGTCCTACAGTACCATGCTCGCCATCCTTGGCCGCGAGGTCTGCTATACCGGGAAGAGTATTACCTGGGACCAGGCGATGAAAAGCGAGATGGATCTCTCTCCGGCTCAGTATGAGTTTGGCCCGGTGGACGTTCCGGCGATTGCCCAGCCAGGGAAAACCCCGTTTGCCTAGGCGAGCTGGAGTTCCGCCTCGACGCGGCGGACGGCATCGCGGGCATTCCAGTTGCCGTGAGGGGTCTGGATCGTCTCGTTCTCGTCCATCCAGCGACTGACACGCTGGTGGGCAGAGATCACCGTGTTGTGTGCCCTCTGTCCAAAGTAGTCTCCGATCTCGGCGAAAGCAGCCCGGGTGTATTCACGGGCAAGCCACATTGCCAGCATGCGAGGCTGGCTGACGGACCGGGTCCGACCACTGGACTGGAGGCTGCGGGGAGAGAGGCCGAAGACGTCACAGATGGCGCGCTCAATATCTGTCATCTTGACGGCGCGCCGGGCAACCTGGAAGAGGTCCTGGAGTTGCCGTCGCGCCATGTCAACCGAGGCCGGTTCGCCAAAGGCACGCTCCATCGCCTGGAGCCGGTGCACGGCACCGTGAAGCAGTCGCACGTCGCCCCGGAGGTTCTGTACCAGGTGCTCGACCACGGCCGGGCGAAGGTGGACGTCATGGACATCACAGTACTGCTCGCAGATCGCCTGCCGCATCTCCAGGTCCGCCGGTTCGGTCCCGCAGACAAGGCCGCCGGAAAGCCTCGCCACGAGATCCATTCCAAGATCCTGAAGCTCGGATGGCGGGTTTTGTGACGCGAAGACCATCTGGCGTCCCTCGCGCAGCAACGTGTCAATCGTGTAATGTAATTCACTGATCGTGGCGCGTTTGCCAACAAAAAACTGAACATCGTCGATCAGCAGCAATTCGACATCCCGGTACTTGTGGCGGAAATTGGGCAGGCCGCTTCCTCGTAATGCTCCCAGGAACTGGCTGGTGAACTGCTCGGCAGTCATGTAGACGCATCGCGAACGTTGTCGCAGCTGTCGGAATTCGGTCCATATGGCCTGGAGCAAGTGTGTCTTGCCACTGCCGGGGACCCCATGGATAAAGAGGGGGGAAATCATTCCCGGTCGATCCGGGAGCATCTGGGCCGCCGTGACGGCGATGCGGTTTGCATCCCCGACCACCAGGGACTTGAAGGTGCCCCAGCGTCCCTTCTTCTCAGAAACCGGGTCGCTCGAGGGAGCCGGGATGGTGTGCCGCTTCTGCACCTCTTCTTGTTCATGACCGGATGTGGGATCCGTGCGGTCCTCGCCAGGGGAGACGTGAAAGGAAATCTGGCCGTCCTGCCGGAGCACCGATTCAAGGGCTCCCTGGAGATCAGACTGGAAAGAACGACGGATGCGTTCGAGCGTGAATGCATCACGCACTTCAAGCGACAAATGGTTCCCGGCCAGGTCCCATCGGACCTGGCTATCGAACCACATGGCGAATCGAGTTGTACCGACCTTGTCGGAAAGTGCTGTTTGCACTGCCGACACGATCTCCGTATCGTCCCTGGTCACGTTTCGCTAATTCCCTGCGTTTCCAGTCCGTCAGGACTCCTGCTTTCTCGTCCTCGAGAAAGGTGCTCGAAGCAACCGCTTCGGCGAGCAATGACGGGTTATTACCAGCACGAATCCTCGTCGACAGATCTGCCAGGCCTGGTCCCCGCACTTGGACGGCCCATGTCGTTTGGATGTCGTGAGAAGGGGATTTTATTACTGCTAGCACGAATGTCAAACCCATAGAGAGATTCCCGTGGAAAAAAATATCCGCCATCCAGTCGACCACTCCCAGGGCAGTGAAACAGAAGGTGACCGGCAGTTGTCCGTCGCCGCCGCTGGTCGCTCGGCCAGACCGCCAGGCGGTGGAAAAAGTGTCGGTGAACTGGAAAACGCCGGCTGCCAGATCCTGACGTGGACTAGCGACCACGGACATCGGCAGCACGCATCCAGAATTGCTGCTCATGATCGATATGCAGGCCACATTTCTGGTAAAGACGAGTTGCTCGCTGGTTTCGTGAATCGACCATCAATCTTAAGCGGCGAGCGTTCTGTCGCCGGCCCCAATTCTCGGCATGCTCGACCAGTAACCGGCCCCAGCTGCGGGCCCGAAAACCGGGCAGTAGTCCCATGTACTGGATCGAGCAGGTCCCGGTAAACAGGTTGTTCGCCAGGAGCAGGCAGCCGACAGGGTTTTCGTTGTGCCGGACGAGGTGCCAGGCACGAGCAGAGTCTTCCGCCTCCTGCTCAAAGGTCGCCAGGATATCGCTGCCGCTACGAATTCCCTGGATCTCCGGGATGTCGCTACTTTCAATCTCTGTCTGTTCGAGTATCTCGGCCAGGAAAGGGTGGGCAACGTCGGTGAGGAAATGAAGTGGTCCGGCTGGTTGCTGCAGCTGGGAGGAAATGTTCTTGGACATGACCTGCAATCGGGTTTGTGGCTCGTAGCCGACCCCTTCAAGCAGGTCCCTGTGAAGTGTCATGGCATCTGTCATTTCCATGTCGATCAGCGAAACGGGTAACACGACGTCCTGGCGATCCAGGGACCTGTCGATGGATTGAAGCAACTTGATACCCACCTGGGGGGCAATGCCAGCGGCCAGGCGGACCGGCCAGATGATGCCGATACGTCCCGGCAGAGCCTGTCCCCAGGCGGTACCCACGCTTTTTCCCTTTGCGACGGCATGGAGCAGGAGGTCGAGCGAAACCAGGCCACGGCGGTGCCGGTCCAGCAGATCCCGGACAAGCGGATCTTTGCCCTCCGGAGCGGAGTCGGCGGAAAGAATCCAATGGAGTAAGCGGGGGAATTCGCCCGGGGTCGCTGAAAGGATCTGCAGGTCGGGGGGAAGCACGGGCATACCGGAAAAGATAGCGGATTCGGTCCTTTGGAGGGAGCACCGGGCGTTGCTCCATGGGGAAGGTCATCCCCCTTCAAGGACATCGCTGGACGCGGAACTAAGCGAACTTCCCGGCCGGTTTAATTCCAGTGTGACCTCGTAGCGACCAAACTGGGTTTGAACATTGACGAAGGGGAGTCGTGAGATATGAAGCAGATGCAGGGGGCCGTTCTTCCCGTCTCGCACGAAGATCGCATCCCTCTCGCATCCACGGGCCACCATTTTATGGCTGCGGTTGGCAAAGGAGACCAGCTTGGCCGGGTTCCCGGTGACTCCCTGGAAGCGGATTCGTTCGACCCGCCCCTGCCGGTCAAACCAGTAGGTGAGCGAGCCGGCCAGGTCTTCCAGCCTGTCCCCGGTGACCAGGGTGACACGGAGCCCCTCTCGTTGCTGGTCCATCGTCCGGGAGGCATCATCGTAGGTGCGCTGAACCCAGGACCGGGGTGCTCCACACTGGAAGATCCTGTTGAAACTGGAAATCTGTCCGCCGTCCGCATGGAAACGGCGAGTCGCTTCCTCCAGCTGGACTGCCAGCGGGCTGAGTGAGCTTTGCCCGTCCGTGGTTTCCGGCCTTTCCTCGTCGGAGAGCAATTGCCGCGGCATTTGTCTTACGTGTTGAAACAAGTCACCGGCAGCTCGGGAGACCGAATCCCGCCACTGGCTGTTGAGCATCACCATCGGGACGCTCAATACGCCAACCAGCAGCAGCAGGTAGATGACTCTCTTGAGAATGAACCGCATTGGAGTTCACCGCGGGCCGGGGGAAACCTGCTGGAGGAAGAAAGGGTGCCTTCATTCCTCTGTATCGACATCCCGGGGCTGCCAGATCCTCTGGACAGCTGTCAGCTGTGTTAATCCTGCAAGCAGGTGTAACTGGAACAGCTCGATCGTTCCAGGCCGTGATAGGACTGGACTAATCGTTAGGATCGGAAGTCCCTGCCTGGCGGGCGATCTCCACCGGGGTGGTACCCAGCAGGGCAGCTGCATATTCCTCGTCGCTGTAGTAGGCATCTCGTTCTCCCTCGCCATCAATGCCCAGGTCATGGAGCATCTTCTCCGCTTTTTCCAGGGGATACCGGCGCTGGAGAATACGGCAGAAATTGAGAAAGTCGGCATCCGTTATGGCGTGTTTGACAGATTCCCAGTGCCCGAGCATGTGACCCGGGTTGTGCTCAAGAACCAGTTTTCGGCAATAGGCAGCGATCAAGTCCAGGTCCAGTCGAGTGGCAAAAGCGGCAGAGAGCACGAGAAAGCGATCTCGCTTGATATGCTGGCCACGTTGCTGGCTGGCACGTGAGAGATGCAGGTAGGTTCCGAGTAATTCTATACCGGATGACATGCTTCCATGATCCGAGATGGTACGTGGCAGGGCAAGCGGGGCAGCTTCGCAGATTTCACCCGCGGGGCGATTGATATGGCGACCCCAGCCTGTTTCTGATACTTTTCGTCGTCCATTTTCATAGCCCCTCCCGTGTAGACCGGATGTTCAAAGAACTGACAAAAAACCAGCCCGCTCCGTGGATTGTACTGGCCAGTACGGTGCTCCTTGCCAGCCTGCTTGGTGGCTGTACA
>CAYYZW010000304.1:0-4696 GCA_964476375.1 uncultured Pirellulaceae bacterium | reverse complement strand
GGCACGGGCGATGATCTTGACGCCGCGTCGCACCTCGTCGATGGGGCTGCCCCCATCGGTCTCCCCAAAATTCATATGCAGCGGCCGCGGTGCAATCAGGCCGGCAATGTCGGGTGTATCGCCGTGGGGAAAGATGCCCGGGACGAAGTTCGGAAAACAGTGAAGCAGTTCATTGTCATGGATTCCCTTGTAGGTAGGCAGGCAGCAGTTGCCGACAAGGGCTTTCAGACGCGGCTCCCAGGGGCCGACGAGCCACATGTGGGTGGATCCCATCGAATGGCCATAACAGCCAATATGATCCTCCTGGACCTCGGGGCGGGAGACGGTATAGTCCACTGCCCTCTTCATGTCGAGGATGTTTTTCCAGGCCATGGACTTTCCATCGACGACGTACTTGAGGAACAGGTATCGTTCCAGGTTTCCCCCCTGGAGCTTGTAAGGTTTGGCCCTTTCCTCGAAACCGAGGGCGTCGGGGCAGAGGACCACGTAACCCTCACGGGCCAGTGCCGCGCCGGTGTGGTGCATCGGGTTTCCGGCGAGGCCGGCCGGTTCGGTTTTTCCCAGGTGCCACTGGCCGGCGTGCTGGTGCCAGATGCAGATTGCCGGAGCGGGCCTGGAGGGGGTGGCACCGTCCGGAACCAGCAGCAAGGCCGGGATGGCGTCGCCAGGCTCGGCATCGTAACGGATCGTCTCTATGCGGTAGCCTTCTTTTTGTTCGGTCTTCAGGACTTGGGGTTTCAGTGGACAGGGTTCGGGCCAGTCCCCGCCCAGCCCAGCCAGCAGGCGGTCTCGAAAATCTGCGGCGGCCATGGTGGTCTCCCCGGTCGACAAGGGATGGATGCACGTCGGTATCTTAACAACAGGGTTACGTTATCGCTGCGTGGAACCGAACGCAAGCTTTGATACCAGGGAATCCCCTGTTTCGGCAGTTTGTGATAAAGTGACCATAACGGTTGTCGCCCGCGGGTGATCCTTTTTCACTGGAGAACGAGAATGAGAACGGCAAAAATGGCCCTTGGCATTTGCATCCTTGGCATGGTGTCCATGGCCAGCGTGGGGAAGGCACAGGGCCTGGCAGACCTGGTCGCGGAGGGGGCAACCCTGACCAAGCTGGCAGGGGACTTTCGTTTCACCGAGGGGCCTGCAGTGGACCGGGCCGGCAACCTCTACTTCTCCGATATTCCCAATGAGAAGATCCATAAATGGTCGGTGGACGGGAAACTCTCGACGGTGCGGGAGATGTCGGGTGGTGCCAACGGATTGTATTTTGCGGCCAACGGTGATCTCTACGCGTGTGAGGGGACGGCACGCAGGGTTACCAGCATGACGCCCGAGGGGAAAGTGAGCGTGCTGGCGAGCTCGTTTGCCGGCAAGAAACTCAACAGCCCGAATGACCTCTGGATCGACAAGAAGGGGGGCATCTATTTCACCGATCCGCGATATGGAAACATGGAGAATATCGAGCAGGACGGTTTTCACGTCTACTATATTTCCGCGGACCGAAAAAAGGTCACCCGGGTGATTAGTGATCTTGTGAAACCGAATGGAATTAAAGGAACCGCGGATAACAAGACCCTTTATGTTGCGGACGCCGGGGGACGGAAGATCTACGCTTACCGGATCCGGAAACCGGGCATGATCGGTGACCGGCGGACGATCTGCGACGAAGGGTCCGACGGCATGACGCTCGACAGCGAGGGAAATATCTATATCACCACTGCCGCGGTCCAGATCTACAGCCCCCGCGGGGAGAAGCTGGGAACGATTGCCGGCCCGGAGGGCCCGGCGAATGTCTGTTTTGGCGGGCCGGAACGTGACACTCTTTTTATCACCGCCCGCACCAGTCTTTACTCGATCAAGATGAAAGTCCGCGGACAGTAAAACGAAACCTTTTCACCAGGAAAAACATTATGTTGCGAACAATCAAGGAACGGCTTGCCGCCGGCGAGCTGGTGCGGACTTTTGCCATGGGACGAATGGTGCATCCGCTGATGGTGGAAATGTATGCCCTGGCAGGCTCTTACCACGGTTTCTGGATTGACGAGGAACATGTCAACCACACCAGCGAGCAGCTGACCGGAGCGGTGCTTGCAGGCCGGGCCAACGGAATGGACAGTTTTGTGCGGATTGCACCCACCGGTTACTCCCTTGTAACCCAGTGCCTGGAAACCGGTGCAGGAGGAGTGATGGCGGCGCAGATCCATGATGCAGACCAGGCGGCCGAATTCGTATCCTGGGCGCGGTTTGCTCCCGAGGGAGTACGAGGCCTCAACACGGGTGGTCGGGATGCCAACTACAGCCACACGCCCGCCGTTGATTTTGTCCGGGAACACAACGAAAGGGTGTTCGTCGCCATCCAGGTTGAAACGATCGGTTCGGTGGAGCAGGCCGAGGCGATTGCGGCCCTGGACGGGGTCGACCATCTTTTCGTGGGGCCATCGGACCTCTCGCTGGCCCTGGGCGTGGTGGGGCAGTTTCATCACGAGAAACTGTGGGAAGCGATCGAGCATGTGGCGGCCGCTTGTGAAAAGAACGGCATTACCTGGGGCGCCGTGACGCCGGATGCCGAGTTTGCCCGTCGGGCGATCGACAGTGGGTGCCGGCTGCCGACGATGGGCAATGATATCATCGCCATGCGTCGTGGGATCGACACGATCAAGGGAGCGTTTGGAGATATCTTTGAGGACTAGGTCCTGTCCCTAGTCGCTGGAGGCGAGGAGTATTTCGACAGCCTCGCGGCCGGTCATGCCGTCCAGGATCCCCATCTCACGCGCGCGGGTTGTGGCGCCGACAATGAGTGATTCGTAAAGATCCTCCGGTTCCACCAGCGGCACCTCGGGTGTCCCCTTGCAGATGGCAATCGCCTGGCCGAACTCGGCTGCCGTTTCGACGTCGTAAATTCCACAACCGACAATGCCGGCGGGGGTCAGGATCGAGCAGTACTGGCCCTGGTTCCAGCGGTTGGAGATGCCGATGGCACTTCCGTTTTCAAACTCCAGGGTGCGGGAGACAGTACGGGGGATGGTTTCGGGCATGGGGATCGTCCTCCGGGATGCAGGGTGACACGATGTGTCTGATTTTCCCCATGCCGGGGTGGCTGCGTCAAGGGACGCGGGTGCTCATCCCAGCGATTCCTGGCGGGGCGGTCGGGACGATCGCACCAAAGGCAGGGTGATGACCAGCACCAGGATCCCGACAAGGACCAGGCATATAGGGCGGGTGAACATGGGTGCCAGGTCGCCGGAGAAGGACGTCAGGCCGGCCCGCAGGGAGTTTTCCACTTTGGGCCCCAGGATGATGCCCAGGATCAGGGGTGGAAGGGGAATCCGGTTCCGTTCGAAAATAAATCCCAGGGCACCGAAGGCGAGCATGACTGCGATGTCGAGCAGCTGGTTGTTCAGGGCGTAGGCGCCGACGACCGAGAACAGCAGCACCGCCACCAGGAGAATCCGACGGGGTACCTTCATCACGTAACCGAAAGCGAGGATGCCGCACAAACCTGCCGGTATCAGTAAAAACTGGGTGGCCAGGGCGATGGTGAAGATCACCGGGGCCTGGGCGGCCGGCCCGGCAAAGAGTGCCGCGCCGATGGGGATGTTGTAAAGGGTGAATGCCCCCAGCACGATGGCGGTGACCGCATCGCCGGGAATACCAAAGACAAGGGCCGGGATCCAGGCGGATCCGACGGCGGCGTTATTTGCACTGGTGGGAGCGATCACGCCCTCGATGGAGCCGTGTCCAATGGAATCGGGATTCCTGGAGCTCTTTTTGACCAGGCCGTAGGCTCCCCAGGCAGCCACGTCGGCTCCGGCGCCCGGCAGGGCGCCGATCACGGTACCGGTCAGCGCCGACTGGATCACGGTCCAGGGGTACTTGAGAATGGAGGAGAGTGCTCGCCATGGGCTGCCCTTCTCTTCCTGGACGGGCTGGAAACGGGTGGTATGGTCTCCGGACTGAATGTTTCGCAGGACCTCGGAGACACCGAACAGCCCAATCATAGCGGGGATGAACTGGATCCCGGGCAGCAGGGCATCCACACCGAACGTGTAGCGGGGTTGATTGGAAATAATATCGCCGCCGACCGTGGAAAAGAGCACCCCGAGGAGGGTCGCCATGATGGCGGCGGTGATCCGGTTACTGCTGACGACCACCCCCAGGGCGAGGCCAAGCACGCAGAGCCAGAAGGTTTCGAAATGACTAAAGCTCAGTGCAAACCGGGCCAGCAGGGGGGCCGAGAAGATCAGGATTCCGACGCCGATCAGTCCGCCGATGGCGGAACAGAAAAGGTTGACCATCAAGGCGGCCCTGCCCTTCCCCTGCCGTGCCAGTTGATGGCCATCGAGGGTGGCGGCGGCCGAGGCGGGGGTGCCCGGAATCCGCAGGTAGGTGGCTGGTATATCGCCGGCGAAAATGGCGGTAAAGCTGACACCGATGACCATCGCGAGTGCCGCCTCGGGCGGCATGTGGTAGGTGATCGGGATGATCAGGGCGACCGCCATGGTGGCAGTCAGCCCGGGCGTGGAACCCACGAATATGCCGAAGATCATGGCCAGCAGCCAGGGGAGCAGCACATCCAGTTCAAGCAGGGCGGAGATTTCCATGGCAGTGGATTTACCCCCAGATCCAGCCGAGGGGAAGGAGGACAGCGAAGACCACCTCAAAGAGCAGGTAGATCGCGGCGGTCAGGATAACCGAG
>CAYYZW010000303.1:0-7548 GCA_964476375.1 uncultured Pirellulaceae bacterium | reverse complement strand
AGGCCCTGGTGGATACGGCCTGGCGCAACAATGCCCCCGGGCCAGCGAACAGCCAGCGGCACATGGGTCCCTGCATCATAGAGACTGGCCTTGGCTCGTGGAAAAGGCATGCCGTGATCGCTGGTCACCACAACGATCGTGTTGTCCAGCTGACCGGCCTCTTCCAGGGTCTTGATCGCCGCGGCGACCATCCTGTCGAAATGTTCAATCTCCACGAAGTAATCGAGCAGGTCATTCCTCACAACCGGATGGTCCGGGAAGATCGGCGGCACGATCACGCCGGCAGGATCCTTTCCCGTCCGGCGCCCGGCACCCTCCTCAAAACCACGATGGGGTTCATGCGTCCCCAGCCAAAAACAGAAAGGCTGATCCCCTGGAACCTGGGCAAGGAAGTCATCGAAATTGCCCGCATAATCCTTGTTCGCCATGCCCCGGAAGGGAGGTTGCACCGTTCTGCTATTGAAGCCTGCACCCGCTGGATTGACTGTCCGGCCTCCCGGCTCCAGTCGCCCGGGGCTCCATCCCTTGCCGGTAAACCCAACGGAATACCCCGCCTCCTCGAGCAGTTCCGTGTAGGTCGAAAACTTCGCGGGCAGGGTGCTATGGATGTTCCCGGCCTCTTCCAGACGCCATATATGTTGTCCGGTCAAGATGGCACTGCGTGAGGGCCCGCACGTGGGGGCGTCACAGAACGCATGGGTAAAACGGATCCCTTCGCGGGCAATCCGATCAAAAGCCGGTGTCTTGATCTGCGGTTCGCCGCTGGCACCGGTATGCGCATAACTCTGGTCGTCTGAAATACAGAACAGGATATTGGGCCGGCGCAGCACCGGAAGCGATGCCAACGTGATGGAAGAATCCCGGTCTCCGCCGTCCGCACGGGCATGGCCGCTGTCCGCTTCCACCGTGTCCCTGGCGGCATTCGAACCACACCCCGTAACACTGACCATCAGCAGAAAGATAATCAGTCGTTTCATGACAGCCCCCTGATCATCCCGAAAAAATGGCGACACCTCGATTGTAGCCGCTCGGAACTGAAAGGTCAGAGGCCAGGGGTGAGAGGTACCTGATCTTTCACCGGCGGTGTGGCCGCACGATCTCAAAAGGGGCAAAGCCCTCACCTCGCAGTCACGCTCGCATCCTCTTCCCCGGGGGACGGCGGAATGAAATCGAACTCGTAGGAATCCCCGAGCTGGCAACGAGTCATGTGGACGATCTCCTGGACATGCCCGCGAAAATGGGCCGCCGAGTGAAGCATGGCCTGCATTCCGGTGACATCGTTCCCCTGCACAGGCCGGACACGAAGAAGTTCCTCCGCCGAGGTTTCAGAAAGGACCCGCTTTGCCTCGTCCACAGCACGTCCCAGCTGCTGCAGCAGTTCGCGCTTTGGGATAGGGCCTCGTTGATCGAACTCCTTTTGCCTTTCCCGAACGTCTGCCGCTCCACCAACTCCGGAAACGATCCACTGCCGCACGTTGCCACACAGGTGCAGCAGCAGGTTGGCAACACTGTTCATCGATTCGGATGGACGCCACCAGAGTTGATCGTCCGTGAGCTGGTTGACGCAGTGCGTGATCTTTCCCAGTGCCGCATCCAGTTCAACGCGGATTTCATGGCTTACCAGGTCGGACAGGATTTCGGGGGTCGCTGACACTTGGCTTTCTCCGTTTCTCGTGACCATTGCAGCACAGGCTGACACGCCGTCGGTTATTCACTCTTCGCGGTTGTCGTTGGTGAAACGGATACGATCCTTTCCGACCCATTCATCCCACGAGTCGTCGTCATCGATGTAGTGAATAAACCAGCGGCCCTCCTCCGCCCGGAGCACCTTGGCGTCGTACCACCTCCCTCGCCACTGGACCTTGCAGTCTGGCTTTACCCTGGCAACCGGTCGATGCGGTTTCCGCGTTGAGGCGACAAGGTCCGCCTGGGCATATTTTTTTACCACCTTGTCCGTGTAGTTGTAGAACTGCACGGAATACTCCGTGGCATCGTCTCCCCCGACAGCAACGACGCGGCCATACCGCCCCCTGGCCCTGACGTAGCTGCCGATGGGATACCTGGCCTGGGGTGCTTGTGCAACCTCGCCGCTCGTCTCGGCGATAACAAGGTTGTCATCCACACCCTCCGCGTAAAACCCGCTCTGCTGGCCTTCCATGTGATGCATCGCGTTTTCCACCTCGGCCCGCAACTCACCGAGCGTGATCGTGCCGTCGTTGTTGGTGTCGATCAGCGGCCCACCAGCCAGGCCGTCGAGAATGCCCTGGGTAAAGGTCCAGTTCCCCGTGGACGTGTTCGCCGTCGCGGCGGAGGTCAGACTGAAACTGGCAACATTCCTGGTGGCCAGCTTTTCCACTACCCGCTGCATCCCTCCGGAATAACAACAATCCCCCCAGAAGATGGCCTGCTGCCCGTGGAACCCCTCTGCGACGACCGTGGCCAGTTCGTTCATGCTCCAGACGGTTTCCCTGTTCCGGGGTCCCAGCCGCACGTCGTAATTGGCAAAACAGAAGTCGTCACCCGCTTTCCAGCCGTGTCCTGCATAGTAGACCAGGAGAGTCGATTCCCCGGTCGTCCTGCGGAGCGTCTCGTCGATTGCCCGGCGGATGTTCGACAGCGTTGCCTTGGAGTCCAGCAACATCGTGATATTCTCGGCCGGCGTCCCCCGCTTGACGAGCAGGTCCCGCAACTCCTGGTCCTTGCGGTGTCGCCTGGAGTAACGGGTCAAGTCGGCCTTCCATTTACAGACACCAATGATCACTGCATGCGTCTTGCCTGGCTGCCAGCTCTCAGCGGCGAACGACGGCAGGGCACAAAAGGACACCACGACAAGGGCCAGGGCGATGCGAGATGCCCGGCTTTGCCACGCAATCGGTTTTTTCACGTGCTTGATCATTTTTCCCCCGGCTATTCTAGCCGCTCGCCAACGACAGCAGCAAACTGCCGGAGGCCTGGCCGCGACCTGAGCAGAAAGGGTCAGGCGGGCCTTTTCTATTTTTTCGTCCGACGAGTTTCTGCACCCACCTCTTCCAGGAATTCTGTCAGCAGGGCATCCAGCTGCCGGGTCTTCTCCTGCTGACGCCCTGACAGGTCCTCTGCTTCCGACAGGTCTTTCGAAAGATCAAACAATTCCAGGCGATTCCTGCTCAACGTCTTCACGAGATTGTAGTCGCCAACACGGAACGAGGAAATCGGATTGCTGTCGACACAATGATGGAAAACCAGGAACGGACGAGGCCGCTCCACTGCACCGACTCCGCGGCCAAGCAGAACCGACCGGAGTGAACCGCCGTCGATATCATCGGGGAGCGGCTGGGAATAACCAGCCAGTTCGGCGAACGTGGGTAAAATATCGACACCGCATACCGGAACGGTACTGACAGAGCCCGGCTTGACCCCAGGGCCAAGGACGACAAAGGGAACGCGGATACCCCCCTCGTAAAAAGAGTGCTTGCCGTCACGCAGCGGCGCGTTGCGGTGTTCCTTTTTCTCTGGCGCCCTGGGTATCGAATTGCGGCCACCGTTATCCGAAAGAAAAATCACCCAGGTATTTTCAAGCAGGTCACGATCACGAAGCCTGTCGAGGATTCGTCCAACGGATGCGTCCATGTCGGCAGTCATGGCGGCGAACTGCGGCATGTTGTGCTTCCTGCCAGTGGGACGTGTGCGAACATGCTCCAGCGTCGCCTGGTTGTAGTAAATATCGAGGTGCACTGCGTAGTGAGAGACCTGCAGGTAAAACGGCGTCCCGGTGTGGTGCTGCCGATCGATAAAGTGCAGGGCCTGGTCGGTAATGGTATCGATGAGCTTCGGATCAGGTGTCGCGGCAGGTCCGCCGGAGCCCTTGCTCCCTCCGTTACCATTGCCGGTATAGCCATCCGAAAAATCGTATCCCTGCTCACCTGGAGTGATCTCGTCATAGCGGTGGTCCCACTTGCCGAAATGGGCAGTCCGGTATCGCGAATCCGCGGCCCTGAGCATGCGGGGAATATTTAATTGTTCACGATAGGCCTGCGTCCATCCCGCGCGATCCTTCTGGTATTCATGTCGTGCAGGCATCTGGCCCGTCTGCAGCGCGCGACGTGTCGGGCAACATGATGCCGCAGGGGAATAACCCTGTGTAAATCGCATCCCCATCCTGGCAAGCCGTTCGATATTCGGTGTTTGAAAATAATCACTCCGCGTGCGAGGATCGCCCGGGATGATCTGCAGTGACGACCCCACCCAGCTTTGATCATCGGTGAGGATGACCACGAAATTGGGAGGGTTCTCCGATGCCCGGGTCTTCAAGGTGAACCCCGGGACCAGGCACATCGCCATCACACAGCAGGCACTTCTCACGTTCATCCCTTGCCCCTGTTCAAGCTGCACCAATCGAAAGCAGGTCGATCTCTCACCGCATGATGGATTCGGTCAACGCGCAACTCCCCACACACCCCGCCAGCAGCAGGAACACAACCAGACGTTTCATGGCAGCTCTATTTCCCAGAGAATTACAATACCTCCATCATAACCGCTTGCCGCCGCTGGTTCCTTGATTTGTGTGTCGCTCGGCCGTTTCATTAAGATACACCTGATACGAGGCTGCTTGTTCCACGCTGGCTTCGACGGAAACTTACCCGGGTTCGCTGACGACAGGTGACAATTGAAACACATCGGCATTTCAATCTTCTGCATACTGCTTTGTGCGACCCCGTCTCCGATCGCATTCGCAGACGACGATGGACGTCACGTCCTGATTGTCAGTCACGACCAGCAGGCGATCTTCGTTCCGGCTCTTGTCATTGCTGAAGAACAGAAGCTCAATGGCCAGCAACTGGAGCAGTTGATCCGGGAGACGGTCGATGTCCACGCTGACGCCGGGGTCGACATCGGCTCGCTCTGCTTTTTCGCCCGCTACTCGACAGGCATCCCCCGTTGCCGGACTGCCCAGACGTGGAATCCCACGCCGGACGTTTTCCCACGGCCCGCCAATGACTTCCTCTACAATGGCCTCCAAAAGCTCGCTGACCGGGACCGCATGCAGATCGTCCTTGACCAGTGTCATCATCGCGGCATCCAGTGCATCGCCAATCTTCGAATGAACGATCGGCACCGTGTAACCGCCTACGTCAAGGAAATATATCGCCACCATCCCGAATGGCGACTGGAGTCTCCCACGGGCGCTTTCCTGGACCGCAAGGGAGCCCTGGACTTCAAGCACAAGGGAGTCCGGGATCACCTGCTGGCGTTCACGGCGGAATTACTGGAACGGTATGATGTCGACGGGCTCGAACTGGATTACATGCGGATGTGCCACATGTTCGAGCCAACGGAGGCACAACAGCACGCTCATTTACTGACGGACATGATGCGTTCGATCCGAGCCCAGCTGTCGGCGACAGCCCGCCGGCGCCATCGCAGGAGCCTTCAGCTTGGTGTCCGGGTTCCATCGACGCTCGAGGAATGCGATGCCCTGGGCTATGAAGTCAAGAGATGGGTCCGTGAAGGCCTGGTTGACTACGTTACTCCCACCGATTTCTGGAGCACCGACTTTGTCGCGAAAACCGAGGAGTTCGCAGCACTGACGAAAAAAACCTCCTGCAAGATCTACCCGAGTCTCTCACCGCCATCTTCATTCCCAACTCCGGATCGAAGGTTCCTGACCCCCGCCCAGTACAGGGCGGCCGCCAACAATTTCTATGCTTTTGGAGCAGATGGAGTGTCTGCCTACAATTACTTTTGGACCTGGGCGTACAACCATGGAAACGCCATGGCAGGACTGGGGAATGTCTGGCCGACAGGAAGTCTTGATATTTTGACACAGCTAAAGAGTCCGGCCGCCTGTCGCACGGGAGCCAGGCAGTACCTGGCCTACCCACTCTGGACTGGCAAGAACCAACCACTGTGGCATAACCAGTCCCCCACCGGCATCACTCGCAGTGACAAGATCGTTCTCACCGCCAATCCAGCGGAGAGCATATCGACGCCCCGACTGCGGGCGGCGGAAAAGCCGTCCGAGCTTCCGGTGGACATCTCCCTCGAAATGATCGTGACGGGAATGGCCGCCGAAGACCACCTTCAGCTGTCCCTGAACAATCACGCAATCCCGCATTCCCAGTGGAAGATCGTGGGACTGGAAGAGCCCGGTCGCCAGCGAATCACGCTGGCCGTTGAACCCGACTTTTTGCATTTCGGCGACAACACGATTGCGGCAGCCGTGAAGACAACACGAAAATCATATCGCATTGAGATGCAATGGTTCATGCTGTCGATTCCCCCGCGGCCGTAACAACCCTGTTGCAACATGAGGGAAGATAACCCGGCACACTCCCGGATAGCGAGGAGACGATCCTGCCGGCGGTCATTTTCCGTGGAAAGACCGCGATTCTCTCCGCACCGTTTGTTGGGTGTTAATACAGCCGCTCGTCGTAGGCTTCGTTGATCGAACAGTCTAACTCCTCGGCTGTCTTCCCCGTGTCGGTCTGGTCGGCAAGCATGGTTCCGAACGACGGCAGGTCGCTGCGATTGACCCGGTAGTCATCGTCCCAGAGAGCCGAGCGTTTCAGTGCCTTGCCGCATTGCAGACACGCCCTCTGAACCCTGACCAGGATACCCGTGGCCGGAACTGTACCGTTCATGGCACACCGCTCCAGTCGCGGATCGTCATGAATGACCTGAGCCCGGCCGCTGACACGCAGCGACTCCAGGATGCCGGGAACAACGAAGAACAAGGCGATCTCCGGATTCCCGACCAGGTTGGTCATTGTGTCGAGCCGGTTGTTACCCCGGCGATCAGGAATGAGTAGCAGGGACGGATCGAGCACCTGGATCGAACCCGGCGGATCACCACGGGGCGATACGTCCAGCGAACCATCCTCGGCAGTTGTGGCGATACAGACGAACGGTGAAAGACTCACTATCGTCCGGCAGTGTTCATCCAGCGTGTCCATGAACTTCTGCTGTGACAGTAATGAGGGATTGTCATAGAACGACCGCAACTGTTCTTCGGTCGTCACTCCCTTGGGCGTCTTATTCACATCATCACCATCCGTAATTCGTTCCGATAATTATCGTGCTCGATTATAACCATTTCCCACCAGGCGCTGCCCCTGGAGAATCCCGTCACTGGCCGACATTGTCATTCTGCCACGGGGTGGGTTAGATTGGTCTGCATGGTGGATCCCCATGACCCGCCTCCACCGGGGATGGAGAAAAACAAGGCCCCAAGGCCAGCACAGGAGTCATTATGAAAACGATCATTGGAGTCTCACTCTGTTTTATCTGCTGGTTAACCGCTGTGGATTCCGCCCACGGCGAGAACTGGGTGCGTTTCCGGGGCCCAACCGGCCAGGGGATTTCAAGCGAGACGAACCTGCCGGTCACATGGTCGGCCAGCAAGAACATCAAGTGGAAGACGCCTCTCCCCGGCAAGGGGTGGTCCTCGCCGATTGTCTTTGAGGATCATGTATTTCTTACCGCAGCGACCGAAGAGGGTGTCTCGTGCCGGGTGATCTGCATCAATCGCAAGGATGGGAGCATTGCGTGGACAACAGAAGTCCATCGTCA
>CAYYZW010000302.1:0-58242 GCA_964476375.1 uncultured Pirellulaceae bacterium | reverse complement strand
GACCAGGGGCAGCGGCGTGGAGCGGCATTTTATGCGATGGGGATCTACCGTGGAGATGACCCCCGGATTGAAGACCAGGCACTCCAGGCGCTCAAGGATCCGGACGCCCGTGTCCGGGGGCTTTCGCTGGAACTGGTAAAGCGGTTTCCTTTTTCGCGGTTTCCACCTCTTCTGGGCCAGATTCTTACCATGCTGCGCGAGGATGCGGAGGGAAAGAACCGGTCCACCATCGCCCGCATGCTGGCACAATGGCCTGTCGAACGGGATCAGGTGCAAGAGGCACTGCTCCGGTCGGTGTTGGATGACCCGGATGCAGCAGTACGAACGGCGGCACTGGTTTCCCTGTACCGGATTGCAGACGAGGGGCCGCTTCTGGAGACCCTGCAGAGTGTTATCCGTGATGACCAGGACCCGTCCCTTCGGCGGCTGGCATTGACGCGACTGGGGCGGCTGGGGAAAAGGGCGGCAGTCGCCACCTCGCTGGTTGGTGCATGCCTGGAAGACGAGGACGAGGGGGTGAGTGATGCGGCGGCACGGACGCTCACGCTGCTCGGCCCGACGGCGGTTCCCGAACTCGTGACGGCCCTGGAAGCCAGTTCCAATCGCACCCGTCGACTGGCCTGCTTTACCCTCGGGACGATGGCGGAGTCGGCAAGGCCGGCGATCCCTGCCCTGGAAAAACTGCTTGAGGATCCCGAAGAGGATGTCCGGGAACTGGCGGACATGGCGATCAGGAACATCCTGCGTGTCAAGTAGCGAGAGCCTGTCTGCTGGTGTGACCTGATGGACAGCCAGTTAATCCGTGCATAAACTCGACGGTTGGTCTTGCAATGGGCTTGGTGCCTGTTGCACGACACCAATTGAGGGGACTGTGGGAGGAACCTGGTTTTATGTCGATAGCCGCGATCTCGATCGATTCGATTCGTGAAAAAGTCATCGCCGGAGAGCGTTTAACACCGGACGAGGGACTTTTCCTTTACCGTGACGATACGCCGCTTCACGACGTTGGTGCCCTGGCCGACATGGTGCGGACTCGACTCCATGGTGAGCGGGTGTTTTACAATATCAACACGCACCTGAATCCCACCAATATTTGCGTTTACCGCTGTACATTTTGTGCCTTTCGCTCCGATCTTCGCGATCCGAAGGGCTACGCGATGGAAGATGAGGAGATCCTCCAGCGGGGCGGCGAAGCGGTCAGCAACGGCTGTACGGAACTTCACATCGTGGGTGGACTCCACCATCAGAAGGGTTACGACTGGTACCTGAACATCATCCGCATTCTGCACGAGGCCTATCCCAGGCTTCACCTGAAAGCCTGGACCGGTGTGGAGATTAACTGGTTTGAGTTTCTTTCCGGCAAGTCGGTGCGGGAGATCCTCGAGGAAATGATCGAGGCGGGCCTGGGGAGCATGCCGGGCGGAGGAGCCGAGATTTTTCATCCGGAAGTCCGTGGCAAATTGTGTGAACACAAGGCCGATGCGGGGAAGTGGCTCGACATACACCGCCAGGCCCACCAGCTGGGACTGCGGACCAATGCCACCATGCTCTATGGCAGTATCGAGAAGATCTATCACCGGGTGGACCACCTCGTGCGACTACGGGAACTGCAGGATGAAACAGGGGGTTTTCAGACGTTTATCCCGCTGGCATTTCATCCGGAGAATACCGGCCTGTCCCACATTCGCAAGCCATCGAGCCTGGTGGATCTGCGCACGATTGCCGTCTCACGCCTGATGCTTGATAACGTGCCCCATATCAAGGCCTACTGGATCATGCTCGGTATTGGCACGGCGCAGGCGGCCCTTTCCTACGGGGCGGATGACCTGGACGGCACGGTCCGGCACGAGTTGATCTACCATGATGCCGGGGCCACGCCGCCCGAATTGCTTTCGGTGGAGCAGCTCTGCCACTTGATTCGGGAAGCTGGTCGGGAGCCGGTGGAACGGGATACGCTTTACCATCCTGTGGTTCGGGATCCAGGGGATCCTGCCGGCTGGGAACTTGCCCCCGTCGGCCGTTAAGCTTTTACGGGTTTTCTCCAAAGAACTTGAGCCACTGCTCCACCTGGACATCGTTGAGCGGCGCGTCCGGCTTGGGGGATTCCGTGTCCTGCTTCGCTCCATGATGCTGCTTGATCGCTCGATACCAGGTGTCACTGTCGATGGCGGTCGCCCGGCGTCGACTGGCCGCTCGCTGAACGCGGTGGTCGCTGGAGACCACGGTCAACTGGCGGGGAGCATCGTTGGCCGCGATGTACTCCTCCAGGAGGGCGTCGGCGTTCTCGTGGTCACGGGAAAAGTGGATGGTCAGGCCCTGCCTGTCATAAATGCTGGGCCGACCAGGGGGAGGATGCTGGGCATCAAAGACGATGACTGTCCGTTGCCGATCACTCTGGGGAAGGGAATGCAGTAACCAGCCAAGGAGTGCTTCGCGGGCACTCTGGAGTGTGCCGGCATCCGTCCCCTCTCCAACAATGCCTGCGCCATAGAGCAGGTTGTAGCCATCGATCAGGATCGTTGGATTCACAGCGGCTTCCCATGCCGTATTTCGCCTCCAACAAGGACGGTTTCGGCCCGGCCCCGCAGTTGCCTGCCATCAAACGGCGTATTACGGCTTCGCGATACCAGCTGGTCCGCAGAGATCGTCCATTCCACATCCGGGTCAATAATGACAATGTCCGCGTCTGCTCCCACCGCCAGGGTTCCGCTGGGAATTCCCAGTACGGCGGCCGGGTTGCAGGTCAGTTTTGCCAGTGCCGAGGGCCAGTCCAGGTGCCCTGGGCCAATCAGGTTCATGATCACCAGGGAGAGGGTGGTTTCCAGCTGGACCATGCCATAGGGCGCCAGGTCGAGTTCTCGCATTTTCTTTTCCGTGGCCCGCGGGGCATGTCCGGATGTGATCACGTCGATCGTTCCATCGATCAGTCCGTCAATACAGGCATCCACGTGCTGCTGGTCTCGTAGCGGAGGATTGACTTTGCAGTTGGAGTCAAAGGACCGCAGTGATTCGTCCGTCAGGGAAAAGTGGGCCGCGCAGATCCCTGCTGTCACCTGGACGTCACGGGCCTTGGCTCTCCGCACCTGTTCCACGCTGTCGCGGCTGGAGATGTTGAGAAAGTGGAGACGTCCCCCGGTGGACTCGGCCAGTCGCAGGTCACGGCTGGTCATCACGTCCTCCGCCTCGGCTGGCATGCCGGAGAGCCCCAGTACCAGGGAGGTCACTCCCTCGTGCATGATGCCTTCCTGGGAAAGTTCCGGAACCTCCGCATGGCTGAAAATGGGCTTGTCGAACATCAGGCAGTACTGAAGTGCCCGTCTCATCAGGTCGGTGCTGGCAAGGGGGGATGGGGCGTCACTGAAAGCGACGGCACCGGACTCCACCAGTGTGCCGATCTCGGCAAGTTCCTGGCCCTCCCTGTTCTTGCTGATGCAGCCGATGACATGGACATTGGCATGCCCTGCACGGGCCGCTTTCTGGCGGATGAACTCCACGCCGGCAGGCGTATCAATGGGAGGACTGGTATTGGGCAAACAGGCGATGCTGCTAAATCCCCCTGCCAGTGCTGCGCGGCTTCCCGTTTCAATTGTTTCGTCTTCCTCGAATCCAGGTTCGCGGAGTTGAGCATGCGTGTCGACGAGTCCGGGAGCGACGATTCGGTTTGCCGCGTCGATGACCGACGCCGCGTCGCCGATTCCGGTTCCCACGCCAGCGATCTGGCCGTCGCGAATCAGCAGGTCGGTGACCTCGTCCAGCCCCGATTGAGGGTCGATCACTCGGCCGTTCTGGATCAGGATGTCACTCATGGGACGTTACTCACTGGCCTTGTGGGGATCGGGCTGTCCACTGCCGGGGGAGCCGGCGATCAGCCAAAGCACTGCCATCCGGATGGCGATTCCATTGGTGACCTGGTGCAGGATCACCGAGTGAGGGCCGTCCGCAACTTCGGGCGTGATTTCCACCCCGCGGTTGATCGGCCCCGGTGCCATGATCAGGATGTCTTGCTTGGCACGTTCCATGCGTTCCTTGTTCATTGCGTAAAGCAGCGCGTACTCCCGGACCGAGGGGAAGGGTCTTGTGTACTGCCGTTCGAACTGGATGCGGAGCAGGTTCAGCACGTCGCAGCGGGGGACGATCTCGTCAAAGTCATAGCAGACTTCCACCCCGATGGACTCCCAGTGGGGGGAGACCAGCGTCGAGGGACCACAGACGATCACGTGGGCGCCGAGTTTTTTCAGCGCCCAGATATTGGACCGGGCAGTTCGGCTGTGGTTGATGTCACCGACCAGGGCGACAGTGAGGCCTTCCAGCGTGCCTCGCTGTTGGCGGATCGTGAGCACGTCGAGCAGGCCCTGGGTGGGATGCTCGTGGGGGCCGTCGCCGGCATTGATCAGGGCGCAGCCGACGTTCTCCGAGAGCATGTGGGGAGTGCCGGGCGTGCGGTGACGAACCACCATCACGTCCACGTTCATGGCCTCGATCGTCTTGGCCGTATCAATCAGCGTTTCCCCCTTGCTGAGGCTGCTGGAGGCCGAAGCAAACTGAACCAGGTCTGCCCCGAGTCGACTGGCTGCCAGCCCGAAGCTGGTACGGGTGCGGGTGGAATCCTCGAAAAACATGTTCGAGACGATTCGGTTGGAGAGCAAGGACAGTTTTCGCCGTCCCTTGTTGGTGATCCGCTTGAGCTGTTCGGCCGTATCCAGGATGACGGTAATTTCTTCCGCCGAGAGACTTTCCGTATCCAGCAAGTGACGACGATTCCACCAGCTTGGAATGGGTGGAATATCAAGTGGCTCAGCGTCGGCCGCCGCAGTATTCACGGTCGGTGGGATCCTGGCTTGCTTATCAAGAAAAAGTGCCTTGTAGGCCGACAGGTGATTCTAGCATGCGGCGGGGACGCTGAAAACGGCCTGTCGTCATTCTGGAGCTCAAGTCGAACTGGTCCCTGGATCGAAATGCAGGCAAGAAAGCTCAAGATCGGTGATTTCCCGGCCGATACTTCTCCCCCAGCAGGTGTTCTTGGGGGGCCAGCCAGGACAGCCAGCAGAGATCTGTTCCCAGTTTGAGTAGCTTACCCAGTTTTCGGAGCCCCCCGATGAAATGTCTTTCCCTACAGGCACTGTTTCTTCTCGGCTGCCTTCTTCCGCTCGCATCCGGCTGTACCACTTTGAAATTTCCAGGAAGCTCGCTGCTTCCGGGCCTTCAAGGGACGAAGGCGAAAGTGGCTGTGGACGATCAAGCCGTACCTGACAGCCAGACGGTGGTGGTCGAATTGTATCGTGTGAACGGGCTTGCAGGGCGAGTCCGTGTCCCGGTGAAACCCGGCATGGTCGTCCAGAATGTGCTGGAAGATTCCGGTGCGCTGAACCGGTTTTCTCGCATGTCGATCAAGCTCAAGCGACGGGTCGATGGCCAGCAGGGGTACCTGCCGCTTACCGCTGTTTATGACCACGGCCGAAAAACGGTTCGTCCCGAGTCGAATTATGCAATCCGGCCCGGTGATTTCCTGATTGTTACCGAGGATCCGACCACGTCGACAGACGAGATGGTGCAGCAGCTGCTAAACCCACTGGGGATTTAGCGTTAGTCGCTGCCGGGCGATTAGTATTCCCGCGGGGTGATCCGGCCCTGGACGCGGCTGGGGAGGCCCTGGATGCGCAGGAAGCCCTCGGCGTCATCCTGGTTGTAGGAGCCGCCACCTTCCATCGTGGCAATCCCCTCGTCGTAAAGGCTGTTGGGGCTGCTCCGCGCGGCGACCATGATGTTTCCCTTGTAGAGATGGAGCGTGACTTCTCCAGTCACCGGTTCGCTTGCCTGCCGGATGAAAGCAAGCAGGGCATCCATGCGTGGCGTGTACCAGTACCCGTAGTAGACCAGTTCGGCGACTTCGGGAGCCAGTCGGTCACGCAGGTGGACCAGGTCACGATCGAGTGTCAGTTGCTCGATCACCAGCAGTGCCTGGTAGAGAATGCTCATTCCCGGGGACTCGTAGACCCCCCTGCTCTTCATGCCGACAAAGCGGTTCTCCACCATGTCGATTCGTCCGATTCCGTTTCGGCCACCAACCTGGTTAAGGTGCTCGACAACCTCCAGAGGGCTGCAGGACTGGCCATTGACCGCCGTGGGGATGCCTTTTTGAAACTGGATCGTTACCGCTTCCACTTCGTCCGGGGCCTGCTGCGGAGAAACGGTCATGCCGAATTCCACAAGTTCCACACCGTTGACGTCAAGTGCTTCCAGTTGCCCTGCCTCGTAACTGATATGGAGGCAGTTTTCATCGGAGCTGTAGGGCTTGTCTACGGACGCCTTGATCGGGATGTTCTTTTCCTCGCAGTAGGCGATCATCTCGCTGCGTCCTGCAAACAGTTTCCGGAAGGAGGCCATCCGCCAGGGAGCGATTAACTTGACTGCCGGATCGAGTGCCTCGGCGGCGAGCTGGAATCGGCACTGGTCATTCCCCTTGCCCGTGGCCCCGTGGGCATAGGCATCGGCGCCCACTTCCCGGGCAACCTGCAGGCATACCTTGGAGATCAGGGGCCGGGCGATAGAAGTGCCCAGCAGGTAGCTTGTTTCGTAGCGGGCCTGCCACTGGAGTACCGGGAAGGCGAAGTCACGGCAGAGCTCCTCCCTGGCATCGATAATGCGGGAGCTTGCGGCACCGATATCCCTGGCCTTCTGCAGGATGGCATCACGATCCTCACAGGGCTGGCCCAGGTCGACGTAGACGCAATGGACCTCGTAGCCCTGGTCCATCAGCCAGCCCAGGATCACGGACGTATCCAGGCCACCGGAATAGGCGAGTACACAGCTGGGCATGATCTGGTTATTCTCATCAAGAGGGGAAGGATGGATGGCCGCGATCCCGCATCGTGACCAGGCTTCTATTGTGCTTTGGTGTCGCTGGACCGGCAACCCGTCAGGGGGTGATCAGCATTTTCTGGAGCAGGTCCAGGTAACCGTCGACAGCACGGTCCACGGAAAAATCTGCGGCCCGCGTCTGAAGTTGTTCTTTCTCCACGGGCCTTTCCAGTCCCTGTTCCATTGCCGCCGCAAGTGCCCCTTCATCCTGGAGCGGGACGAGAGATCCCCAGCGGCCATTCTCGAGAATCTCCGCCGGACCGCTGGGGCAATCGGTGGCAATCACCGGAACCCCACATGCCAGTGCCTCGATGAGTACTGTTGGCAGGGCTTCCCACCGCGAGGAAAGGACAAACAGCCGTGCCCTGCTGAGCCAGGCATAAGGATTCTCCACGAATCCCGGCAGGAGAACCTGGTCCTCGAGTTTCAGCTGCTGCACCAGCTCTTCCAGCGCCGGCCGGTCTTCCCCCTCTCCCAGGATGACAAGCCGGCTGTCAGCAGGATTCGCCATCCGGGCAAAAGCCCGGATCAGCGTGCCAAAGTCCTTTTGCGCTGTGAGACGTCCCATGCCGACAATCAATGGCTTTTTCGATTCAGCGGCCCATGGGTGAGAGAGCGGTTCCTGGCACTTCTGTCGGAGTAATTCATCGACCACCGGGTTGTAAAGCACGTGCACGGATTCAGGGGGCATGCGGAGCTGTTTTTCCAGGTCCCGAGCGGCACCCTCTGAAACCGCCGCCACGGCATCGGCAGACTTGAACAACCAGCGGGCCAGGGGTTGAATCAGGTGGTCCTTGACGCTGGTCCCCTGGTATGCGGACATGGTCAGGTGCTCTACCAGCAGCAGGCGGGTCGGGATTTTCAGTGGTCGCAGGGCAAGGATCGCTGCCAGGTTGGCATGGCTCAGGTGGGAGATCAGGATCTCTGGCGGCTTTTCCTTGATCAGGCGGCGGAGTGGCCAGATTGCCTGCCGCACGTGCTTGACTCCCAGGTCCACGACCTTCACCTGCCGGGGAACCTGGTCCAGGTAAGCCCCGTGGGCGGATGCCAGGATGAGTTCTGCCTGGACGTTCCGCTCCGCCAGTCCTCGCAGCAGGTTGACCACCACCCGTTCAGCTCCTCCGCCCTCCAGGGAGGGAAGGAAACAGGACATCCGCAGCTCACGGTCAAATTTCTCGCTCAATTCCAGCTGCCCTCGATGGAGGAAGGGAACGTGGTTGTGGTGGTCCAGGTACCGTGTGCGGTACACAGGGTGCCTGGCCGACGTTCACCCTGTCAACAGGCCATGGATGGGATTAGGATAGCAGGAAAGGGGATCTCGATGAATCGTGAACAGCTTGAACAGCTTGCGCGGGAGCTGCAAGCGGGAAAAATATCGGTCCAGTCGCTGGTCGATGCGCTGGAGTCAGAGGTTGCACAGACAGCGGAGCAGGCGAGCCTGTCGCTGGACCTGGACCGCCAGAATCGTTGTGGTTTTCCTGAAGTGATTTTCGGGGAGAACAAGTCCCCTGCTGCCCTGGCACATGCTTTTATGTCGCTCCTGGAGGCGGACCAGGATGTCCTGGCAACACGTGTCGGACAGGAGAAGGGAGAGGAGCTGTGCCGCCAATTTCCCGCCGCCGATTACAACCCCCTGGCCCGGACGATGCGGATTCGTTCTGCCGGCCCGGCCCCTTCCCTTCCCGGCCAGGTTGCTATTGTTACCGCCGGCACGAGTGATCTTGCGGTTGCCGAGGAGGTTCGTGAGACGCTTGGCTGGATGGGCGCCGAGACCATGCTTGTCCAGGACGTGGGTGTTGCCGGGCCGCAACGACTCGTGCAGCACCTGGATGTTTTACGCGCTGCGGATGTGGTTATTGTGGTGGCGGGACTGGAAGGAGCCTTGCCAAGCGTCGTCGGTGGTCACGTCGACTGTCCGGTTATCGCCGTTCCCACGAGTATCGGTTATGGGGCGAGTTTCGGAGGAGTCGCTGCCCTGCTGGGAATGCTCAACAGCTGTGCGTCCAATGTTACCGTGGTCAACATCGATGCCGGCTTCAAGGCAGGCTACGTGGCCGGTACGATTCTCAGGCGGTCTTCCCGAGAGGATGATCCAAAGTGATCCCGTTCCCACCTCTGGAGCCACGTCCACGGGACTCCCACAAGGGAGATTTCGGTCGGGCCCTGCTGGTGGGAGGGTCGCGGGGTATGCCCGGAGCGATTTCGCTGGCGGGGATGGCAGCCCTCCGTGGGGGAAGTGGCCTGGTGACCCTGGCGGTTCCAGTGGGGATTCAGCAGACGGTTGCCGGGTACGAGCCAAGTTACATGACCATCGGCCTGCCGGAGGAGAGCCGGGGAGAAGTCGGTCCCGGGGCCCTGGCAGGGCTGGAAGCCCGTCTGGATGAATATGACTGTGTCGGACTGGGCCCCGGGCTGGGCCGGGGAGAGCCGGCCGGCCAGCTTGTCCTGCAGCTCCATCAGCAGCTGCGCACCCCGCTGGTCCTCGATGCCGATGCCCTTTATCTGCTGGGTGAGCAGCCTGGCATCCTGCCGGGAGCGGGGCCACGCATTTTTACTCCTCATGCGGGCGAGTTTCGCAGGCTCCTGGGCAGCGACCCGGCGTCGCGCGAGGCGCTCGAGACGGCGGCGGTGGACTGGGCCTCCCGCCAGCAGTCCGTGCTGGTACTCAAGGGGCACCACAGCCTGGTGACCGATGGCGAACATTCTTTTCACAATACCAGTGGCAATCCCGGAATGGCGACCGGGGGGAGCGGGGATGTGCTTACCGGTCTCCTGGTGGCCCTGGTGTGCCAGGGACTGGAGCCCCTGGCGGCGGCCCGGCTGGCTGTCTACCTGCACGGCCTGGCCGGTGACCTGGCGGCCAGCAGGCTGGGTGAACAGGCGCTGATTGCCAGTGATCTGGTTGATTTTCTCGGTCCTGCCTTCGTGCACTATCTCCAGGAAAGTGGTGACGGAGCGGGCGACGAGGGAGTTGTATAAAATCCCGGGCGGCTCGATAATGGCCGATTCTCCTGCCGGTACCGGTGTCGTCCCCCGGGCAGTGTGGAGTGAAACGACAGGATTGGCGGTCTGAACCGGATGAAGAGAATCAGACAGATCGACGAGCTGGCAGATATCGACCGCTCTGGATCCCTGGCAATCGGGAACTTTGATGGCGTGCACCTCGGACATGCACGGATTATCAGCCGCCTGGTGGCCCAGGCGGCGTTGCTGCAGGGGCCATCGGTCGTGTTTACGTTCGAACCTCACCCTGCCAGCGTGCTGCGTCCCCAGCAGGTCTCCGAGCGGCTGGTCACAGTGGACCGCAAGCTGGAACTGCTGGAACAGCTGGGAGTCGACGTGGTGATTGTCTACCCGACGGACAAGCAGCTACTGGAACTCTCGGCCGAGACGTTCTTCGAGACCATTGTCCTGTCTGGCCTGGATGCCCGGGTTATTGTCGAGGGTACGAATTTTTCTTTTGGTCGGAACCGGGAGGGGACGATCGAAAAACTCGAAACACTCTGCTGCCAACACCAGGTGCAGCTGGAACTGGTGCAGCCGGTGGAACTGGATGGAGAGGTTGTTTCCAGCAGTCGACTGCGGCGGCTTGTCAGCAGGGGAGACCTGGAAACGGTCAATGGCATGCTGACCCGTCCCTATCGTGTGCGGGGAAGGATCCAGCCGGGAGCGGGCCGTGGACAGGAGCTGGGGTTTCCCACGGCGAATCTTGGAGAGCTGATGACATTGCTGCCGGCCGATGGAGTTTACGCCGGTTGCGGATATATTGACGGTAAATCGTGGCCGGCTGCCGTGAATATTGGTGGCAACCCGACATTTGAAGACCCGGCCGCCAAGTTTGAAGTTCACCTGGTTGGGTTTTCAGGAAGCCGTTATGGCGAGATGATAGAAATTGAGCTGCTCACACGTCTGCGAGATGTGCGTCGATTTGAAGATCCAGGGCAACTCCGTTTACAGATCGAAGAGGATGTCCAGCAGGTCCGCGAGGTGGCTGGAGCGGTTTCAGGAAATTTAAATAAATAGACGAGTCGAGGTTTCGATGGCAATAGACTGGCCCCTTTTTGTCGCACTGGTGGAAAACAACCAGCGTTTTCTTCTTACCAGCCATATCCGTCCCGATTGTGACGCCCTGGGAAGTGAGCTGGGTATGGCTGCTGTCCTGGAGGCGGCTGGCAAAGAGGTGCGGATCGTCAATGGTCACCGCACGCCTCCCAACCTTGCCTTCCTTGACCCGGGAGACCGGATCGAGACCATCGAGGACCTGGAGGAGGATCCCTCGGCGGATGTCGATGTGCTGATGGTGCTCGATACAAGCGCCTGGGTCCAGCTGGGGGACATGGCCGACGTGGTTCGTGGAACCTCTGCCATCCGTGTCGTACTGGATCATCACAAGAGTGGAGACGACCTGGGAGCCACCGAGTTGAAGGATGTTTCAGCGGAGGCGACCGGGGTCCTGGTGGTCGAGGCATCGGACGCACTGGGGCTGCCGCTCACGAAGGCGTCTGCCACGCCACTGTTTGCAGCGATTGCCACAGACACCGGCTGGTTCCGTTTTCCCTCCACCCATAGCCGCACCTACCAGGTTGCCGGCCGGCTGACCGAGGCGGGAGCCAGCCCGGCAGATATCTATGGTCACCTTTACGAGCAGGAAACCCTGGCCCGATTGAACTTGAGAGGCCTGGTCCTTGCACGGGTCCGCACCGAGTGTGACGGCGCCCTGGCTTATACTCATATCCGTCTCGCGGATTTCGAAGAGACAGGTGCCCTGGCAAGTGACACGGAGGACCTGGTCAATCTCTCGCTGACCATCCAGGGAACCCAGGCGGCAGTCATCCTGGTGGAACAAAAGCCGGATGTCTACAAGGTGAGCTTTCGCAGCCGTTGCAAGATGGATTGCAGTGAGGTGGCGGCTGAATTTAATGGTGGTGGTCACCAGGCCGCAGCGGGCGGCTCCGTGGAAGGTGGATTCGAGGATGCCCGGCGCCGTGTTCTTGACGCCGTGGGATCTCGCTTGGCATAATTCCCACTGCTGTTGATTTTTTGTCTGTTAAATTAATTTTTGATTGGGCAAGGAGGGCCAATCCTCGCAGCGTTGCCCCCCACCCCTATTTGTCCCACCTTTTTTGCAGCGACTGGACCTGGGGACTATGGTACTCACGACCGGAGATTCCTCGATGGAATATCCGGGGAGCATCCGGTAGTTCGCCAGGCCAGAAAAGGAAGTGCTGATGGTTGATGTACCCATGGATCCGTCACCGGTTGACAAACAGTCGGCGTCTGAAAGCGAGGCGACGAAAGAGCAGCCCACCTCCGATCCCGGCAATGCCGTGAGCGCGGGCGAGCCGCAGGCGGGCGCCCGCCGCAACTTCTTCTGGGCCCTGATAGCGATTGTTGCAGGAGGGATCGTTGGCATCGTCCCCCTGGCGATCGGACTTTACACCTTCCTGGTCGGTCCTTTCCAGAAAAAAAAGACCCCGCTCAATTACGAGTCGGAGGGGGGCGAGGGCGCGGCCAGCGACGAGTACTTTGTGGCACCCCTTGGGGCAATTCCCGAAGATGGCATGCCCCGTCGCTTTGAAATCGTGGCTGACCGGGTGGATGCCTGGAGTTTCATCCCCGGACAGGCAATTGGGGCAATTTTTCTTTCCCGCCAGAAAGCGGAACCGGGTCAGCCTGGAGTGGTGGCGTTTCATGCAACCTGTCCTCACGCCGGCTGCACCGTTGCTTTCAATGTCGACACCGATGCTTTTCTCTGTCCCTGTCACAATAGCTCGTTTGACAAGGACGGCAAGAAAATGGATCTCTCCGGTCGGAGTAATCCCAGCCCTCGAGGTCTCGATAAACTGGAGGTCAACCAGGACAAGCTCGCACGGGACGGTGAAGTCTGGGTGAAGTATCTGAATTACTACACAGGTCGCAAGGAAATGAAACCGAAAACATGAAGAAGATTATCCACTGGCTAGTGAACTGGACCGACGAACGGACGGGGGTTCGTGATGCGATCCGAGAGGGGCTTTACGAGAATATCCCCGGCGGATCCCGCTGGCGTTATATCACCGGCAGCATGCTGGTTTTTGCTTTCATGACCCAGGTGGTAACCGGGATCTTTCTCTGGATGAGCTACAGCGCGGGGACTCAGAATGCCTGGGCCAGCGTGTATTACATCCAGAACGTGATGCCCGGTGGCTGGCTGTTGCGGGGGATTCATCATGTCATGGCCCAGGCGATGGTGGTGTTGATGCCGATCCACATGCTCCAGGTGATCGTCGATAAGGCATACCAGAAACCACGGGAGATCAACTTCTGGCTGGGGCTTGTGCTGATGCTTATCACGCTGGGTCTTGGCCTGACCGGTTACCTGCTTCCCTGGGACCAGAAGGGTTACTGGGCCACCAAGGTAGCAACCGAGCTGGCGGCCCTGCCGCCGGTCGTGGGAGGGGAAGTGCAGACGGTGGTGGTGGGTGGAAGTGACTATGGGCATCACACGCTGACCCGTTTCTTTGCCCTCCATGCGGGTGTTCTGCCGATCCTTATGGTGCTCGTGCTGGCGCTCCACATTCTCATGTTCCGCCGCCACGGGATCACAGCGGAGAGCAGCGACAAGCGTTCGGATGAATATTTCTGGCCCAAGCAGGTTGCCAAGGATGCGATCGGCTGCCTGGTTCTGCTGGCACTGGTGGTGGGGGTCGTTGTTGCCGAGGGGGGGGCCGAGCTGGGCGCCCCTGCCGAGCCGACCGAGGAATACAATGCGGCCCGGCCAGAATGGTATTTCCTCTTCCTGTTCCAGGCCCTCAAGCTGTTCCATAGCGAGTTCGTGGGGGCCATCGTGGTACCGGGCCTGGTTGTCACATTCCTGTTCCTGATGCCGATCATTGCGCACTGGAAATATGGCCACCGACTGAACGTGGCATTCATGGTCGGGCTTTTGACGGCGGCCAGCGTTCTGACTTACATGGCTCTTCGGCAGGACAACTATGCCACCTGGCACCCCGATGCGCCACGTTCGGACCAGCGAGTCAAGGACTCGCTCGGTTACCTGGAGGCCAAGAAGTCGGGGCACCGGGAATACGAACGGATCAAGGAACTGATCCGTTACAAGGGAATTCCCCTGGAAGGGCCCAATAAATTGCAGCAGGAGGATCCGGAGACAATGGGGCCCCGGATCTTCGGCCGTCTCTGTGCCAGTTGCCATGGCTGGACAGACGAGCAGGGAGAGGGGATTGCCGGTCCCAGCTTGGCAGAATTCAAAACGGGAGACCCCCCCACCGGGGCTCCCAACCTCTACGGGTTTGCCTCACGACAGTGGCTGGAAAAACTGCTCGATCCGGAGAAGGTTGCCTCGCACGACTACTTCGGTGCCACCCGTCATCACGAAGGGCAGATGGTGGAGTACGTGATCGGGGAACTTCCGGACTATATCGAGGGGGACCAGGGAAAGGCCGACCTGAAGGCGGTGATTGCCGCAGTCAGTGCCGAGGCGAGCCTGGTCGAACAGGTCGAGCTGGATGCGGCAGACCAGGAAAGCGGCCTGCTGGAGCGGGGACGTGAGTTGATCATCGGCGATTTCGGTTGTATTAACTGCCACACTTTTCGTGAGGAAGAAGTGGGCGGGGCACCCTCGCTGACCGGTTACGGGTCGGCCACATGGCTCCGGAAGATGATCAGCGATCCGAACCACCTGGAGCTGTATGGGTACGAGGATGGGGCCAATGACCGCATGCCGGCTTTTTCGCAGACGCTGACGGATCACCAGATTGAGATGCTTGTCCGCTGGCTGCGAGGGGATGACAAGGACCTGGCCAGGAAACTCGAGCTGCAAAGAAGTGCGGTACCGGCTGCGCTGGCTCCCTGACCGTCGGCGACACTAGTCGCTGTTGAGCCGCTCGCGAATGACGGTGGTCACCTCGTCACACCCGATCCGCACCTGTTCCAGGGAGTCCCGGTCCCGCAGGGTGACCGTCTGGTCCTCGAGTGTCTGTCCGTCGACGGTGATGCAGTAGGGTGTTCCTGCGTCATCCTGCCGCCGGTAACGTCTGCCGACCGCCCCCTTCTCATCATAGAAGACATTGAAGTGAGGTTTCAGGGCACGGTAGATATCACGGGCGACTTCCGGCATGCCGTCTTTCTTGACCAGCGGAAAGACCGCCGCCTTGATCGGTGAGAGCCGGGGATGAAGTCGCATCACGGTGCGTGATTTCATCGTGCCACTGTCGTCCGGCGCCTCGTCTTCCGTGTAGGCTTCACAAAGAAACGCCAGGGTTGCCCGGTCTGCCCCGGCAGAGGGTTCGATCACGTGGGGAACATAACGTTCCCCGGAAAGATCGTCCCGGTAGCTAAGATCCTTGCCACTGCCGCGCCAGCGAGGCTGGCCGTGCTCGTCCGTCTCCAGCTGGAGCGGGTTGGTCGTGGGATCCAGCTTGCCTTCCATGTGGCTGCGAAGGTCGAAGTCACCCCGGTGGGCAATCCCTTCCAGTTCGCCGAATTCTCCCTCGGGCAGGAAGGGGAAGGCATACTCAATGTCGGCAGTTCCGGTGGAGTAGTGGCTCAGTTCGTCCGGATCATGTTCCCGCAGGATCAGTCGTTCGCTGGAGAGCCCCAGGTCCATATACCACTGCATGCGCCGGTCACGCCAGTACCGGTACCAGTCCTGGGACGAGTCGGGATGGCAAAAGAACTCGATCTCCATCTGTTCAAATTCACGGGACCGGAAGGTGAAATTGCGCGGCGTGATCTCGTTTCGAAAGGACTTGCCTGACTGGGCGATACCGAACGGGAGACGGACACGCGTGCTGTCGAGCACGTTCTTGAAGTTCACGAAGATCCCCTGGGCGGTCTCGGGGCGCAGGAAGGCGGTGCCCTCCTCTCCAGCGAGAGCTCCCACGACTGTTTTGAACATCAGGTTGAATTCTCGTGGCTCGGTGAGCGTGTCCAGTTCGGTGGCGTCTGGCCCCAGTACCTGGGCGGTTCCGTCCAGTTCGATCAGGGCACGGAAATCGTCGTCCCAGACAAGCTCCTCGGCATGCTTGGAGCGAAGCTTGAAGTACTTCAGGGCGCGGCGTTGGACGTCCTCCTGTTCCTCGCTGGTCTCCGCGGTGGTAGCCACGAAGATTCGCTCCCCCTTTGCTTCCACCCAGCGGCCACGTACCTGGTCATGGCGATAGCGGCGATTGGACTGTCGGCAGTCGACCATGAAATCATGGAACAGGTCGTAGTGGCCAGAGCATTTCCATATCTGGGGGTGCATGATGATGGTCGAGTCCAGGCCGGTCATCTCGTAAGATGCCGGGGCCCCGTCCCGGATCGAGAGTTCATCGTGGCTGGTGACCATGTCCTGCCACCAGGCTTCCTTGATGTTTCTCTTCAGCTCGACACCAAGGGGCCCGTAATCCCAGAACCCGTTGAGCCCACCATAAATCTCACTGGACTGGAAAAGGAACCCTCGTCGCTTGCATAAGGAAACTAGTTTTTCCATTTCCATGGCTGACAATCTCACTGCTGGTTCGAAGAGCTGATGCACTTCCCATTATGCTCTTTCGCTTCCTGCTGGCCACCCGGGTAAGGCTTCATCGGTGCCAGATGGGAGATATTGTTTGCAACTTTTTGGTGCCTGTTGATAATAGGCCTTTTCCCGCTGGTGGCTACCGGGCACGGTGCCCCAGGGATTATTTTGGAGTAAGGAGACGCTACTGGTGGTTGGATTCTCTTGGAGCTGGCGTCATGGCAGATGCCTTGGTGTGATCCTGGCGACCGCGATTTTCGGGGATGGCATGCTCTGTGCCGAGTCCCCCAGGGTGCCTGCGTACCAGCGTTTGCACCTGGAGGGAAAGCATCCGGTCGAGGCCGGCAGCCTGCTGCTGGGGGAGTTGAACTGTATATCCTGTCACCAGGTCTCCGATGCCTGGAGGAAACGGCTGCCGGTCAAGACCGCACCGATCCTTGATGAGGTCGGCTCCCGTGTGCGTCCCCAGTTCGTCAAGGCACTGCTTGAGGATCCGCAGGCTGCCAAGCCGGGGACGACCATGCCGGACCTGCTTTCGGGCCTGCCTGCCAAGGAACGCCAGGCGGCGATCGAGCAGCTGACCCATTTCCTTGCCTCCACCGGGACGATTCATGACACTCCCGCGCCGGCGAACCTGGTCGTACAGGGGGAAAGGTTGTACCACGAGATCGGATGTACTGCCTGTCATGATCCTCTCCGCGAGGGAAGTGAACCGCTGCCGACGTCGGTTTCTTTTCCGGCGATGTCCACCAAGTACAGCATCACGGCGCTGGCCCAGTTTCTTAAGGATCCCCTGGTCATCCGCCCCTCCGGCCGGATGCCGCACCTGAACCTCAATGACAACGAAGCTCACCAGTTAAGCAGTTACCTGCTCCGCGATCTGCAGCTTCCGCCCAATATCCGCTTTTCCTACTTCGAGGGAAGCTGGCAGGATCTTCCGGATTTCAGCACGCTGGAGGCCAGGGAGAAGGGAGAGGGCCATGGTTTTGATCTCTCCGTGGCTCGCCGACGGGACCAGTTTGCCATGCAGTTCGACGGGACGATCGTGATCCCCAAGGACGGCACTTATCGTTTTCACCTCGGTTCCGACGACGGATCCCGCTTGGAAATCGATGGCGAGACGGTTGTTCTCGTGGGAGGGATTCATCCACTTCAGTTCAAGAGTGCCGACCGGGAACTAAAACAGGGTGAACACACGGTGCGGGTGGAGTACTTCGAACAGAGTGGCCAGGAGGAACTGCGAGTTGAACTGGAAGGCAACGGGCTCAAACGCCAGCCACTGGAAGGACTGCTCAAGATGCCCCGGCGTGAACCGCTCCCGGGAGAGACACCGTTTGAACTTGACCTGGAACTGGCGGCCAGGGGGGAGCAGCTTTTTTCCCGGCTCGGCTGTGCCTCCTGCCACCAGCTCAAGAGAAATGACAAGTCGCTGGTGAGCCTGGTGCGGGCCCCACGACTGTCGGACAGCAATCTCTCTGCCGGGTGCCTTGCCGCAGAGGCAGGTGATGCCCCGGATTTCCATCTCGCTCCCAGGCAAAATGCCGACTTGCAGGCTGCACTCAAGCAGCTCCGTGTCGGTGAGCCGGAAGCACTGTCTGCCGCCGGACAGATCACGGCAACGATGACCCGATTGAACTGCTATGCCTGTCACGAGCGTGACGGGGTGGGAGGCGTCGAGACAGCCCGGAACGCCTTTTTTGTGACCGACCAGAAAGAGATGGGGGATGAGGCTCGAATTCCCCCGCTGTTGACGGGGGTCGGCAGCAAGTTGAGACCGGAGTGGATGGAACACGTTTTCAATAATGGGGCCAACGACCGGCCCTACATGTTTACTCGTATGCCCCGTTTTCAGAAACAGAACGTGGGGCCGCTGGCGGACTTATTCCTTGCCAGTGACAAGCTCAAACCGCTGCCGGCTGTCGAGGAGCAATTTAGCGGCCGGCAACTGAAGGCGGCCGGCCGCCGGCTTGTGGGAGCCAAGGGATATTCCTGTATCAAGTGTCACACCTTTGGTCCCCACAAGGCGACGGGGGTCCAGTCGATCTCGATGACATCGATGGTCAAGCGTCTTCAGCCGGAATGGTTTCGGCAGTACGTGGTCAATCCTGTTCGGTTTCGTCCCGGGACAAGAATGCCAACAGCCTGGCCGGAGGGCCAGGTATTGTTGCCCAATGTGCTTGACGGCACCGTCGACCAGCAGGTTCACGCGGTCTGGACTTTCCTGGCCGACGGTGACAAGGGGGCCATGCCTGTGGGGCTTGGCGGGAATACGATTGAGCTGGTGGCGACCGACACTGCTGTTATCTACCGCAATTTTATCGAAGGGGCGGGATCCCGGGGGATCGGGGTGGGGTATCCTGAAAAAGCGAACCTCGCTTTTGATGCCAACCAGGTCAGTATCGCCATGCTCTGGCACGGTTCGTTCATGGATGCCTCCAAACACTGGAACGGCCGTGGCCAGGGATACCAGCCTCCCCTGGGTGACAACGTGCTGCGGCTGGAACCACGGCCCATCCTGGCGGTGCTGGAGGATGCCAACCAGACCTGGCCGACTGGCCCACCCAGGGAATCCGGTTACCGTTTTCGAGGGTACCGGCTGGGAGAGAAACTCAAACCCGTGTTTCTTTACCAGTACCAGGATGTCCAGGTCGAGGATTTCTTTGATCCCACCAGTGACAAGGACTTTACCCCCGTCAAACGAATCGTGCGGCTCTCGAGTAAGACAGAGGTCGAAGGGCTCTGGCTGCGAGTGATTGTCGCCGACAGCCTGGAGCCGAAGGGAGATATCCTGATTGTCGACAATGACTGGCAACTGACCGTCTCCGGCGACGTCGGCCAGCAGTTTGTCAGGAAAGCTGGAAACCGAACGGAGGTACTCGTGCCCGTTACCTGGAAGAAGGTGCCGGGCGGGGGATACCGGGCAGAGATCACCGAGCTGTTTGAGTGGTAAAACGGAACCTGGAAACGAGAGAGCCTTAGAAGTTATGCATGTTATCAGTCGATCCCTGGTACTGGAGTCTGTCCTGGCTGCGGTCCTTCTGCTTCTGCCCCTGGGAAACCTGCCAGCACAGGATGCCAAGCCTGCGGTGGAGGATGATTACTATCCCCTGTTGGCGTTGCCAATTCCCGAGGGGGTTGTACTGGAGGCGAGTGCCCTGGAAATGATGGCGGGCGGCACGCTGGCGGTTGCCTCCCGGCGAGGGGATATCTACCTCGTCGAGAACCCGCTTTCTCCCTCCGCCGAGACAATGAAATTCAATCTTTTTGCCGGGGGGCTGCACGAGGTCCTGGGTTTGGCCCGCAAGGGAGAGGACCTGTTTGTCACGCAGCGGTGCGAGGTGACACGGGTCCTGGACACCAACAAGGACCAGCTGGCGGACCTCTTTGAAACCGTTTCTGATGGCTGGGAGATCAACGGCGACTATCACGAGTATGCCTTTGGCTCGCGACATGACCGGGAGGGCAATATCTGGGTCGTCCTCTGCCTGACCGGGTCATTCAACAGTAACAGCAAGTACCGCGGCTGGTGCCTGCGGATCACTCCCGAGGGAAAGGTGATACCCACCTGCAGTGGTATCCGGTCGCCTGGTGGGATTGGCATGAATGCCGCGGGGGATATGTTTTACACCGATAACCAGGGGCCCTGGAATGGAACGTGCTCGCTCAAGCACCTGCGGCCCGGCTCCTTCCAGGGACATCCGGCAGGCAATCGCTGGTACGAGACAACCGAGGCGATTGGCCCTCGGCCGCCGGATCCCGCCAGCGGCAGCCGGATCATGGTTGAGGCGGACCGTATTGAGCAGCTGGAGCCCCCGGCGATCCTGTTTCCTTACAAGAAGATGGGGCAGTCGGCCAGCGGGATTGCCTGTGACACGACCGGGGGGAAGTTCGGCCCGTTTCAAGGCCAGTTGTTCGTAGGGGACCAGACATTCAGCACGGTGATGCGAGTTGCCCTGGAAAAGGTCAAGGGCCATTACCAGGGTGCCTGTTTCCCATTCCGTTCCGGGCTCGCCTCGGGCAGCCTGTCGGTGATGATCGAACCGGGGGGATCGATGTTCGTGGGGGGGACCAGCCGGGGCTGGGGTTCCCGGGGGGGGCGGCCATTCTCACTCCAGCGACTCGACTGGACCGGCAAGCTCCCATTTGAAATCCTCACCGTTCATGCACTCAGTGACGGATTTGAATTGACCTTCACGAAGCCGGTCGATCCGGAAACAGCCAGCCGGATCGATGCCTACACGATCGGCACCTATACGTATATTTACCAGTCCAGTTACGGCAGCCCGGAAGTCGATCATACGACACCGTCGATCGTCGGGGTGGAATTGAGCAAGGATGGCAGGCGCGTCCACCTCCAGATTGACAAGCTCCAGCGAGGGCATGTCCATGAGCTTCATCTGCCCGGGGTGCGATCCCGTGATGGCCAGCCACTGCTGCACGATGCGGCCTACTACACGCTCAACTACATTCCCTAGCTGCCTGGCCGGGGCGGTTGACACAGGCGAAGAGCGAAAACGAACCTAGCCGGAGCGGCTGAAGGTGACCAGGCACATGTCATCGTTCTGGACCGCCTCGCCCAGGAACTGCTCGACATCGGCCATGATCATTTCCCCTCGCTGCTGGGAGTCAATCGGGGAACCCTTCAGCAGAGCGAGCAGCCGTTCCTCACCATACTGCTCATCCTGCTCGTTGAATGCCTCGTTGATGCCGTCCGTGTAGAGCGTGAGGGTCTCCCCGGGCTCCAGGGCAATGCTGAACTGCTCGTAGTCATAGTCGCTCATGATGCCCAGGGGGATTCCTGTCTGGTCCTCTCCGATCTCCTCGACCTCGCCGTCTTTTCGGCAATGGATCGGGATCATGTGGCCGGCGTTGACCAGCGTGATCTCATGAGTGGCCTCGTCCAGCACGACAACGATCAGCGTGACAAAACGGTCAAGCCCGAGGTTGCTCATGCGATTATTGAGCTGATGGACAGCCACATTCAGCCGGGACTCACTCGCCAGGCAATAACGCGCCTCCGCCGAGAGCTTGGCCATCAACAGGGCCGCTGCCACACCATGTCCGACCACGTCCGCGACGATCACTGCCAGGCGGTTGCCAGGCAGCCGAAGATAATCGAAATAATCTCCGCCGACCTGGTTTGCCGGACGGTAGAAATCGTAAAAGCTGTAGTTCTCGATTTCCGGGAGCTTGCTGGGAAGAAATCCTCGCTGGACTTCGTAGGCCAGTTCCAGGTCCCTTTTGACTGCCTGTTGCTGCAGTGCTTCCTCGTGAAGCTGGGCATTGTGAACAGCAATCCCTGCCAGCGTCGCAACACTCACCAGCAACTCCAGGTCATGGGGCCGGAATTGTCGTTGCCGTTCGGACGTATCCACTTGCAGGATGCCAATCGCTGTTCCTTCCGAATCAAAAAGCGGAGCACACATCATCGATCGGATCTGCAGATCAACGATGCTCTGGTTGGCATCGAACTGGCTGTCGGAGGCGGCATCGGCCGAGAGGATGGCCTGCTTGGACTCCATTACCTGCTTCACGATGGTGCGGCTCATGCGGATCGTGTTTTCGGCGTCCTCATTTCGGGCGTTGGACCAACGCGGAACAAGGTTCCCCTTCTTGTCCTTGAGCCCGATGAAAGCCCGGTCAGCCTGGATGAATACTTTGAACAGGCTATCGAGCACCTTGGGAAGCACATCGTCAAGGGCCAGTGCCTGTCCAAGGTTCTGGCTGATTTCCAGCAGTGCTGCCAGCGTTACTTCCGGGCTGGCTGTGAACTGCACTTGCCCATGGCTGGTTGCGACCTCCAGCTTGGACATGATCGTAGAATTGCCGATCTCACCGCCATCAAAGAGCACCGAGATTTGGGATCCGTCGGTGAGTGCCGTGTCGTCCACATCGGCATCCAGGTAGAAATTGAAGGCGACATCACAGACGGTGATCTTGTCTCCGTTATTAAGCGGATGCCTTCCCGCCGCCAGTTCCACATCGTTCAGGTATGTCTTGTTGCGGCTTCCCAGGTCTTCCACCAGGAAGGAGTCATTCTCCAGGTGGATGGTGGCGTGCTTTCGACTTACGGCGTAGTCCTCCACCTGGATCTCGCAGTCTGGCGCCCGGCCGATCACCGCCTGGTGATGGGCAAGTTCGTACCGGTGACCCGCGTGGGGGCCATTACGTGCTTTCAGGTATGCCATTGGAATCCTGGAGGTGTTTCTGTTTTTCCACAGTCGGGCTTTCGCGTGAACCCGAGTGCCGGGTGATGGCGATTCTAGTGATGCGGTATCTCCAGCGTCAACTGAGCAGATTTACGGTCTTTGAGTCATCCTCGTCGGCTTGACCAGGATGACCCGAGCCAATACTTTTTAAGGACTTGGAGCCACCGGCAGGACGATTGCTGGCAATAACCTTGTGGATGGTTCCTTTGATTAGCCCGTGGTGTAATTGGTAGCACGAGAGATTCTGGTTCTCTAAGTCGGGGTTCAAGTCCCTGCGGGCTAGCTTCCCCCCCAGGCCATTGTCTGGGGGCATCTTTCTAAGGCTTCAGGCGTTGACCGGTAATCCGGGCCCTCCCTGCCCCCGCCCCCATCTTCTGCGTGCCCAGGACCATCCAGACATTGCGGAAACGGACAGGGTTGCCATGATTCTGCAGGTGAATCGGGAGTGGTTTTTGTTCCTCTTTCTGCCCTGCCCCGGTCTTGTTGGTAATCGAATGTTTCCAGTGGATCGGGACACCGTTGTGGAGGACCGTGATCTGGGCGTTCTCGGTTTTCTCGTTACCCTCCCAGCGAGCCTCGCGGAAAAGCACATCGTAGGTTTGCCAGCTCAGGGGTGGCAGGCACATGTTGATGATCGGTTGCTGTTGCCGGTAAAGCCCGCCGCACTCGTTGTTTTCCCCTGCAAGGCCGAACGAATCAAGGATCTGGACCTCGTAGCGTCGCTGAATGTAGAGGCCGCTATTGCCCCGCGCCTGACCGCGCGCCTCCGGCATGAAGGGAGTGCGAAATTCCAGGTGCAACTGGAAATCACCGACTGGCATGGTCGTGGTGACTCCTTCCATTAACAGCCCGTCCTCGGTGATGCGGGCATCCTGGAAATGCTCGGGCATCGTGCCATCAAAGAGCACCACCGCCTTTCGTGGTGGTGCAAGGGACATCGTACTGCTCTGCCTGAGAACCTGTCGCAGACGCCCCACCTGAACCGGCCCGCCATGGAAATCCGAAATAGTTCCACGGCCCTGGTGGACCGTGACCTGCCGTGCTCCGTTTACCAGTCTCAACTGGCCATTCTCGTCAAATGTTCCATGCAAAGTGGTCTTGGTGATCTCGTTTTTCTGGCTACCGGGAAGACCCCCGATGTGAAGGACACCGTCAAACTGCCGCTCTCCAAGGGCGATCACCTGCAGACCGACAGGCCGAGGCAGGAGACCGTCGCGGAGAACACCCGTGTATTCCCCCTGGACCTGGAACTCCACCTGTTCGGTGTCCTGACTATTGTCAGTATTTTCCTGGGCAAGAAGCAGCGGAGCAGTGATGGTCAGCAGGCCTGCCAGGAGCAGGGGGACAAGAATCTTGTTCATCGGTTGGTCCATCCAGAAAGAAGAGAAACGTCAGCAGCGGCGGAATCTTTTCCAGGTACCCACCATGACTCGTCCCTATTCGGATCGCAAGAGGGCATGCTCTCTCCTCCTCTTCCTGCTCGGGCTTGGGAGGGGCCGGGCTTGTTCTTAACTGGTCGGAGATGTGCTGGAAAACCTGGAGTATCGGTTTCTCGCTGCCCTCTGAATCGAGCAGCCCTCCCTTTCCGGAAACCTCGTCCGGGGTGTCCTGCAGCTGGTCCCACACAATGACCTGCACGCTGGGGCGACCCAGCATCACGGTCAGTAACTGTTCCACTTGATTGGCAGAGTAGCTCTCGCTCTCGTCCGGCAGGCCGGTGGGAGCGGACAGGAAAATCACCAGGGGCATTTGCAGCAGTGTCCAACGATCCAGTTCGTTGCTCAGTGCTACCAGGTCCCTTGGCCGGGTACTTCCGATCGAATGCTGCCAGTCTATTTCCAGGCCGATCCCGTTGATGCCCAGGTCCGCACGCACAAGGGCATCGGCAAAGTGAATTGGTGAGAGGTCCCGCGAGTACCGGGAGAGGTACTCTCCCCATGGCTGTTGAAAGCTGACGATTACCGGTGTCTGCTGGTCATGGCGCCGGATCACCTCGACCGTGTCGATTGCCAGGCGGACGGACTGTTCCTCGCTCAGGGGCATGTCAAGAATCCTGTTCATGCCGGAACTGGCATGCCAGAGGTGGACATGATCCTTGAACTGCTTGACACACTGGCTGGTGAAGGCCCGGCACTCGGACTGCAGTGTAGGGAAATCGACCTGCCCGGCGTCGAGCCAGTCGGGAAAGTTCTCTTGCTGGAAAGAAATGACCGGGCCCGCCATGACTTTCATGTCGTGCCGTTCACACCAGTCGAACTGGGTGCGGGGGAGGTTCGGGGAAAACGTCTCATCATCCGGACAGAGGGTCTTCCAGCAGAGTGGCACACGACTCATGTTACAAGCCATGGCCAGACTGTCCGGCATGGCCTCCGGGGCCAGTCGACCGGAACTGGTGAAGCCAAGCAGGATATTGAATGCATCCTGTTGCTTGAGTCGCATCCTGAACAGCTCTCCTCCGTCCCAGCAGGCCAGGTCCTCGATTGCTTCCAGCGACCGTCCGATTGACTCCAGTGCCAGGTCTGCGGCATGGAGAGGGTCATCCTGCCCGGTGACGGCCTGGCCACAAAGCAGGGTTGCTTCTTCAAGCAGGTTGCCGACTCGAGGGGGAATCGAGATAGACTCCAGGCGACCGAGGGCGATGTACTGACGCAGGCGATGCACGGTGCCACGGGCCAGTTCCACTTCCAGCGCGTATGCTGCCTCGCGTGGAACCAGGCTCCCGGTTACCAGGATCAGCTTGCCCTGGTTTTTGGTTGGCCAGGCAATGAACAGGTTTCCTGATTCCTGGGTACCGGATTCAATGACCAGTTCCGATTCGACAAGCGTGTTGGTGGTCTGCCAGGGGACCCCCTCGATTCCCGCCATGTAACATTGCTCAACCACCTCTGGTGAGAGCATCTCGGGATGGGCGGCGATGAAACGCATGGTCGAATTCTCAGCGAATGTGGTGCGCCAGCTGCTGGACGTGAATTTATCCTGTGCGGAAGAAAACCAGTTCACAGTTTCTGTCAGGTTGTATACTGCCTCCACGGTTTGCTTGACAAGAGGCAGGGAGGAACCTGCCGTCCCAAAGTCGAGCCGCCCGTCTCCCAGCAAGGAATGCCCCCCTTCCCCCGCGGAGCAGATTGTCGGCAGGACGGGGGAAAAGTCTTTCGATGCTCTCGAGATATTTGCTGCCCAGGATTTTTCCTGGAAAGAGTGGAGCCGACGCCGTCTCAGGAGCCTTTCGAGAGCATCACCGCCAGCAGCCGGTCACCGCGAGCCTGTGGGGATGTCGATTGCTCGAGGATCTCGCATGCTTTCTCGTGTTGCCCGGTCGCTTCATAGCAGCGTGCGAGGTTGTAACGGGCCAGGTGGTAGAAGGGGCCCAGTTCCCCCGTCGAGAGGGCCCTTTTTTCCAGCCAGTTAATGGCGGCCGAATAATTCCCCTCTTCCATGTGAATCATGGAAATCCAGAAAGTCGCGTACTTCTTGGATTCCCCCATCACGTACATGGTCGTTTCAACCCGGGACTGGTGGTTCTCGGGTGGTTCATTCGGCTTTGGCAGCAATCCATGCTGTTCCTGCATTTCAGGGGATGACTTGAGTGCCGTGATGAGATCATCCGGGAGTCGCGAGCCAAGCAGCAGTGTCTTGGCGTTACGGGTTCCCTGTCCTGCCCTGGTCAGTGTGGAGTCTCCAAACTGACCCCGGAAGAACATCCGTCGTCCGGCTACCAGTTCACTGAGTTCGGAGAAAAGAAGTGCATTTTCCCGATTCTGGCGGGCAATTGGCTGCCGTGCCATCCTGATCTGCCCCTGCAGAAGCGATGCCCGGGCGGGGGTTGTCGCATTGGCCGCGTTGAGCTCCATTTGCTGGATCTTTCCCAGTGTCTCCTGGATCTTTCGTTGAAATCCGATCTTGTAAAAGAAGGTCTCCATGGAGGTCGGAAGTAACTCGGTCCGGTCGATGCCAAAGTCATTTCTCATCTGCCGGGATATTCGCCCTGGTGTCTCGGTTAGAACCATCTGGTTTTCGCCCGTCAGGTGTTTCTCAAGAATCATCATCCGCTGGGAGATTGCACAGTGGCAGGCATCGACCAGGGCCACCACGTTTTCCAGGTCAGCCGGGACGACCCGGTAGGGCTCGCCGTCCACGGCGAGGCTGTCGAGCAAGGCAGGATTCTCTTTCAGATCGGCCAGAGTCGCTATTTCCTGTCCTCCATTCATCGGCAGCGGGATTCCCAGCTCGTTGTCAAAAAGGAACAGACGCTTGCCGATGATTGCTGCGGTCAGCCAGGGCTGGGTGCGACGCTGCTTGTCCTTGCGCAGCCCCAGGTAGACAACCTTGATCTGCCGTTGCCGGGCAAGCTGGATGAAGATCCTCCCGCGCTGCAGGGCATCCCCGCTCCCATGGCTGAGGATGTCGTGGGGAATGCGGGTATAACCGGGGCCCTCGATCCCCAGGCTGGGGGCGACAGAACGTTCCTTGATGGTGTTGCCGCTCCCGGTCGTGGGGTAGGGAACGAGCGGCCGCAGCTGGAGATGGCGGACAGACCAGTCAAAAAGTCGGCATGCTGTTAGTAATTCGGAGCGTTCCTCGTCGCTGAGCCCCTCCGTCTGTATTCGGGAAAATCGGTCCAGGTGCTTGCGGTTGGTCCGGCTCTCAACCCAGTTGGCAATGGAATGAAGCCAGCTGGTCTCCTGGAGATAAAAGGCGTCGGAGAGATGAAACAGCAGTTGCTCCATGTGGGGATGATTCTCCATGGTAAAGGGGAGCCGGTTGATCAGCGGTTCCAGGTTCCACTGGGGGTCACGAGGCTGTTGCTCGGCCCACCGGTTAAGGTGGAAAATCAACAAGGACTGGATCTGGCCGAATGGCTCACTGTCGAGTCGGCGGATCATGGAAACCGCCTGGGTGAGATCATCTTCCTGGGAACTGGATTTTCTTTGGGACGTGAGGCGAGAAAGGTCGGTCTGCTGCTGGCACCCACCGGACAGCAGGATACAGCTCATCGCTGCGGCCGTCATCGTGAGCCGAATTGTCATGCGTGCTCTCCCGTTCATTCCGTCCCGCCCTGGGAGGCATCGCGAATGCGAATCAGCCTCGACAGCAGGCTCCCGATTTCATCTAACGGTACCATGTTCGCCCCGTCGCTTGGAGATCGGCCTGGATCCGGGTGTGTCTCCAGGAAAATCGCGTCCACACCAATCGCGACAGCAGCTCGGGCCAGTGGTTCCACCATTTCAGACTGTCCACCGGTGGATCCATCCATGTTCCCTGGTTGTTGTACGGAATGAGTCGCATCAAAGATCACGGGAGTGCCAAGTTCTTTCATTTGTGGGAGAGCACGCATGTCATTGACAAGTTGGCCATACCCGAAAAAAGTACCCCGCTCGCAAAGAAGGATATCGGCACAGCCGGCATCAGCCAGCTTGGAAATCACATGGCGCATGTCGGCGGGGGCAAGAAACTGGCCTTTCTTGACATGGACAGGCCGACCCGTCCTGGCGGCGGCAACCAGGAGATCTGTCTGGCGTGCCAGGAAGGCTGGAATCTGAAGCAGATGGCAGATTTCTGCTGCCGGGGCTGCCTGGTGCGGCTCGTGAATGTCCGTGGTCACCGGGAGGCCCGTCTGCCGGTGAACTTCCAAAAGAATCTCCAGGCCACGTTCCATGCCGGGGCCTCGATAGGACTCGATGCTCGTTCGGTTTGCCTTGTCACAGGATGCCTTGAAAACCAGTTGCACGGGCAGGTCAGCCAGGTCACGTGCAAGCTGCTGGGCAATCTGGAGCGTGGCCAGCTGGTCCTCAATGACACACGGACCGGCAATGACCGTTAGCGGCTGCCCGTGGCCGCACTGGACCGTTCCAATCGAAACCGGGTTGTTGATGTCCAGGGAACCGGTCATCGGGGGAGAATCCGAAAGAAGGAAGACAGCCACGTGTTCGATGGCGGCACATTATGACGCCCGCAGGGCCTTCACGCCAGATGAATTCCGGGACGGTGCGATTCGTCACCCACCCAATAAAAAAATCGGGGCTTGGGCATGTCAACAACGCGTTGACAGGGTAAACCGGCCAGGGGCAAGTTAACCGGTTTACTATGAAAAAGCCCAAACCCCGATTGTTCGATCGAGTCTTGTTAACAGGGAGTTAAGCACGTGGCGTGCCAAACCTCGTTTAGCAGGCCCAATTTCCAGAGAATAAGGCAATTCGCCTGGGATCATGGTCTTTCCCAGCAAGGACGCCCTGTCAGAGCATCCTGGTGAATGTCAGCAGGATGTTCGAAAACGCGGCATTGTTCGATTATGCCCGTAGCAAAAGACAACAACATTCCGGTGGCTGCTTGTGGTTGAGTCCTGTCGAACATCTCTCGTAAACTGTTGGTAAGAGTGCTCGTTCTTTTCCGGAGAAACACCCATGGGTGGCCTGACGGTTCGTTCTCCTTCGCCAACGGCCGATCTCGTCGTGATCTCGATGAATCCTTCCGCAGGTGCCCGGTCTGGACGGGGGCAGGTGGAAAGATTGCAGTCTCTCCTTCACGAGGATGGTTACCGGGTCCGGCGGACAAGCGACCTGGAGGAATTACGGCAGATAACGGCGGCGGCCATGGCAGCGGGGAACTTGCGGGTGGTGGTGGCTGCCGGCGGGGACGGGACGATTGCCCGGGTCCTGAACGAAACCGAACCGGGCATTCCGTTGACCATACTCCCTCTGGGAACCGAGAATCTCCTTTCCAAGTACCTTTCTATCGCCCCCGGGCCGGAGTCTGTTGCGTCCCTGGTCCGGGACGGATGGACCGTCGACCTGGATGCGGGACGAGCAAATGGGACGTTATTCACATTGATGCTCGGGTGTGGGTTTGATGCAGAAGTGGTTCGGCGGCTGGATAGTGCCCGTCGTGGACACATTCGGCATCTTTCCTATCTGAGGCCGATCCTCGACACCGTTCGTCACTACGATTACCCGGAAATACGGGTGAGCTTGTGCGGGCAAGGAAATGAAAAGACCGTGACCCCGCTAACAGCTCGTTGGGTTTTCGTCGTCAACCTGCCCCGTTATGCCTGCAACCTGAAACTGGCTCCTGGTGCGACAGGGACGGATGGCCTGCTGGATCTCTGCAGCTTTCGGCGAGGTTCCATCCTCCAGGGTCTTCGTTACCTGGCGGGCGTGCTGCGCGGAAAACACCGGGAGATGGAGGATTGTGTGATGCACCAGGCCCCGTATGTGCGGCTGGAATCCGACCAGCCGGTGCCTTACCAGCTGGATGGGGATCCCGGGGGGGAACTGCCGGTGGAAGTCGAGGTGGTTCCGGGGCGGTTGAAAATGATGGTGCCGGCGGCCTGGGTGGAAAGCCAGGACCCGGGTTAAGGATGCTCCAGGCACCAGGGAGGCCACTCGAGTGTTATCGGCATTCCGATAAGCGGCGACTGTCCCTGTTGACGTTTCCAGTTGCTTTGCCTAACTTGATAAGCTCCAGCCCTGGGTGGATTCTCAAGCCAGCGTAGCTTCAATCGGCAGAGCACCGCATTCGTAATGCGGGGGTTGTGGGTTCGATTCCCACCGCTGGCTCTCGGCGATGAGGAGCGTGGATCGATGGCATGGACCGGCTTGACTATTCACCGGCTTGGTTTGTTTGTCGTTGTTGATTGATGGGAGAAGACCGTCGTGGAAAACAGTGAAATGGAAGTAGGCGTGCAGGTGGACCTCAAGGAAATCGTGCTGGCAAACAGTACCTTTGGCCCTGCGGAAATCAAGGAACTGACAACAGCCATCTCAACAGATTTCTCGAATTACGCGCTGTTGCGTGACGCCGTGGCAGAACTGGAGGTTCGTGAGGATCGCAGCCCGGCCACCGCGGTTCGACTGGGAGTCTGCTATTACCTGATGGGACGGTTTGAGCGTGCCAAGGAAACACTCGCCAATGCGGACGGTGGGGCGCTGGCCCAGTTCTACCAGGGGAAGGCTCATTTTGTCTGCGAGGACTATGATGCGGCCCAGGAGTGTTATGCGGCAGCCGCCAGGGCCGGTTACGATGCCGACATCTGTGCCCTCGCACGGGTTGAGGTGACACGCTATTCCGGTGACCCCGAAGCGGCCTATGCGATCCTGGAACAGCTCAGTGGAGCCGTGCAGCACACGGCGGAATACCTCTATCAGAATGGGGCAACCATTGCCGCCCTGAAGGGGGATCGTGAACAGGTGGTGAAATGGTATGAACGTGCCGTGGAAGCAGAACCATTCCACGCCGGTGCGCTCTTTGGCCTGGCTATTGAAAACGACCGGCATGGAAATGACCAGGTCGCAAAGGATCTCTACCAACGCTCCACCAGCAGTTTTCCGGCCAGCGTGGGCGCGCTGTTGAACCTGGGCCTGATCTATGAGGACACCCAGGAATTTGACAAGGCGCAGCAGTGTTACTCGCGAATCCTGGAGACCTATCCCACGGAGAAACGTGCCCACTTGTACCTGAAAGATGCGATTGCCTCGGATGACCAGTACTTTGATCTGGACGCCCAGAAAGCGCAGGAACGTCTTTCCCAGGTGCTGAATATTCCTGTCACTGATTTTGAACTGTCCGTTCGCAGCCGGAACTGCCTGCACACAATGGGGATTCGAACCCTTGGTGACCTGGCACGGACGACCGAGATGGAGCTCTTAAGCAGCAAGAACTTTGGTGAGACATCGCTGGTGGAAATTGGTGACATGTTGCACTCCAAGGGACTGGAACTAGGACAGTTTGCTAGTGAGGCGGCACAGGTGGAACTGCAGATGGATCGCTCGCAGATGTCCGATGACGAGATCGCCCTGCAGGATCGTCCGATTTCCGACCTCAAGCTCTCGGTGCGGGCTCGCAAGTGCATGATGCGTCTGCGTCTGACCACGATCGGAGAACTTATCCGCAAGAGTGGCGACGATTTGCTGGAAAGCAAGAACTTTGGGGTCACCAGCCTCAACGAGGTTCGCGAGAAACTCACGCTGCTGGATCTGAAGTTGCGGGGTGAATAACCCTTGTTCTGTGTTCTCGCCAGGCGCCCTGGCGACGGTAAAACAATGATGATCCGAGAGGTGCTCGGCTGGTTATGAACGCCAGTGGCTTTGGCTTCCAGCTTGACCATTCGGATGCGGGCTGTGCGGCCCGCCTGGGGGTTCTCTCTACCCCGCATGGCAGCGTGTCCCTGCCAGCCTTCATGCCGGTTGCCACGCTGGGCAGTGTCAAGGGAATCACCGTGGACCAGTTGCGCCAGAGCGGCGCGCAGATGGTGCTGGGAAATGCCTACCACCTGGCGCAGCGTCCCGGCAGCGATGTGGTTCGCCGGCTTGGCGGGCTTCACCAGATGATGGGCTGGCAGGGCCCGATCCTGACCGATAGTGGCGGTTTCCAGATTTTCAGTCTTGCCCGGCTGACATCGGTGGAGGAAGAAGGGGCGACCTTCCAGTCCCATATCGATGGCAGCACGATGATCATGACGCCGGAAAAATCAGTCGAGATCCAGGAGGACCTGGGAAGTGACATTGCCATGGTCTTGGACCATGTTGTGGGACTGCCGGCCGGTGCGTCTGTTCTGCAGGAGGCCTGCCAGAGAACGGTTCGCTGGGCGGAGCGATCCCGCCAGGCCTCGCAGCGGAAGGATCAGGCTCTTTTTGCGATTGTCCAGGGAGGACTGGATGCCGACCTGCGGAGGACATGTTGCGAACAGCTGGTGGACCTTGATTTTCCCGGTTACGCGATTGGTGGCTTGAGCGTCGGAGAGACTCCAGAGCAGATGCAGCAGATGCTGGAGGTTACCTGTCCACTCCTTCCGGTGGACAAGCCGCGTTACCTGATGGGAGTGGGGCGACCGCTGGACCTGCTCGAGGCGATCAGCCGGGGCGTCGACATGTTCGACTGTGTGATGCCGACACGCAACGGCCGTAATGCCATGGCCTTTACCGACCAGGGGCCACTCAGGTTGCGAAACCGTATCCACCAGGAGGAGACAAATCCACTTGAAGTGGACTGTCCCTGTCCTGCCTGTCGTCACAGCCGGGGCTACCTGCGGCATCTTTTCATGGCCGGAGAAATGCTTGGTCCGATCCTTCTTTCGCTTCACAACCTGACCTACTACCAGCGTTTGCTTGCCGGGGCGCGGGAGGCGATTTCCGGAGATTGCTTCCTGGATTTCATGGCAGAGAAAAAGGCAGGCTGGAATTCGACCGGCAGCGACTAGCCCCCAGGGGAACCGGTACACTTGCCGGTAATCTGACGAAGACTTATGATAACGCGATTAGGCTGAAAAGTGATCTCTCGCGTCGAGGGTCACTGCATTCGAATGGATCGAACGCGGTGATTCATTCTATGACCAGGGGTGGTGAAAACGTGAAAAGAAACACCGTGCTGAGTATCGTGGTGGCAATGGTTGTTGTCGCCTGTGCGGGCCCGTCGATAGCCCAGGATGGGGCGCCGCCGGCAGACGGCAGTTCCGCGACACCAGCGGCTGGCGATACAGCCCCGGGGGGTGAGAATCCTGCTCCGGGAGCGAATCCTGGGGCCGGGGGTGGGCCGAATTTCCTGATGCCGATGATGATCATCTTCGCGCTCTTTTACTTCATCATGCTTCGCCCCGGACGGCGAAAGGAAAAAGATCGCACCACCAGGGTCACCACGATCGAAAAGAACACACAGGTGATCACCCGCGGGGGGATCATTGGCAAGGTCGTTTCGGTCAACGAGGATCGCCACGAGCTGACGATCCTGACAGATGAAAAGACGGACACGCGTCTGAAGATCTCCCGGAGCGGTATCTGGGATGTCTATGATCCGTCAGAAGCAGACGAGAAAAAGAACTAAAGCCACGGTCACGTGGAAACTGGGAATTGATTCATGCAGTGGAATCCGCTCAACATGGTGCTTAACCTGTTTGCCGAGGTGAATATCGCCTCGATCTTTCCGGGAGATCTTCGTTCAGGGATCGCCCTGGTCTTTTCCCTGCTGATCGCGCTGGCGGCTTTTTACATGGGCCGGGCAATTCCCCGCATGATGGTGGAGGGGAAGAAACTGCTGGAACTCATCTCCGGCGTCGTGATGGCCGTGGTGTTGTTCTGGGTGGCCAAGCAATCGCTGGATGCAGCAAGCTGGGGGACAATCCTGCTGCTGGTCAGCGTGGTGGTGGGGGTCATGGGAGTCTACCTGGGCCGGCCCGTGGCAGGAGGTCTGCGCATCCGCAGTGATACCTGGCGATACGTGTTTGGGCTGGCCGTTTTTGGTTCTGTCCTGATTGGCTTCTCCTTTCTGTCGCTGCTCCAGTCAGAGAATGATGCGGCTTCTGCGGACAAGGGTTTTCGTACCTTCGGTATCCTGATTGTCCTCACCAGCTTTTCGTACCTTGTGGCTCGTCTTTTTGTCGACCGTATTCGAGCCCCGGAATATACCTGGAAGATCGCCCTGATCCTGACGACCTTGAGTATCGGGGTTGTCGAGGTGGCACCGATGGATTTCAAGTTCGGTGTTGACCTGAAGGGCGGCGTGAACCTGATCTACCAGCTCAAACCGGAAGAGAACAAGGAGGATGAGGCTCCCATCGATGCCCTGATCCAGGCGCTCAGTCGCCGGATTAACCCCGGCGGGACGCGCGAGATGGTGCTGCGTGCTTACGGATCACGCCAGATTGAAATCATCATTCCGGATGCCGAGGAAAGCGAGATTATACAGATCAAGAAGCGGATCACGCAGGCAGGCTTGCTGCAGTTCCGCATCGTTGCCAATCGGAATGATCACGAGACACATATTGAACGGGCAGAAGAGCAAGAGGGTGCAGATAACATCTACGATGATCCATCGCTGCCGGCCGAGCAGCGGAAGTTGCTGGCGCAATGGGTGCGTGTTGCCCGGGACGATGAACCGGATGTGAATGATCACCGGGCCATCAAGTACAACGCCCGGGGCAATGTCATCCGTAATGTGAAAACCAATCAACTGATAACAATCCCCTCCCCGGGGCCCAAGGACGAAAAAGCCTTTGACAGGTTCTTGCAGGACCAGGAGATCGATGACGTCGAAGTCCTGATGGCGGTGGATGATGGTGAGGACATCCTCGGTGGTGACCTTGGTGTTGTGCGGGCAGGTGTTGACCAGAATGGTGCCCCGACAGTTGACTTTTCACTGCGTGGGACCGGCATCCCCCGTTTCAAGAGGCTGACAAGCAAGAACCGTCCGGATGAACAGCAGGGGGTCACTCGGCAACTCGGAATCGTGCTCGATAATGACCTGCTCTCCGCCCCGACAATCCAGTCAGTGATTTCCGAGCGAGGCCAGATTACGGGGAACTTCACGCGTGAGGAGATCAATTTCCTGGTGGGAATTCTGCGGGCGGGCCGGTTGCCGGCAACGCTTGAGCAGGAGCCGATCAGTGAGAACAAGATGGGGGCGGAACTGGGAGAGGAGACGATCCGCAAGGGGAAAATGGCGATCGGCATTTCCCTGGCTGCCGTGGTCGTTTTCATCATCGTTTACTATCGCTTCGCAGGCGTGGTCGCCGTGGTTGCCCTGGCTACCAACCTGCTTCTGATCCTGGCACTGATGAAGCTGATCAATGCGGCTTTCACCCTGCCCGGACTCGCGGGCCTGGTTCTGACCGTTGGTATGTCGGTGGATGCCAACGTGCTGATTTTCGAGAGAATCCGGGAAGAGCTGACACGTGGATCCTCGTTGCGAATGGCGATCCGCAATGGATTTTCGCGTGCCACGATCACGATTGTCGACGCCAACCTGACAACATTGATTACCGCCATCGTGCTCTACATGATCGGTACCGACCAGATCCGAGGTTTTGCAATCACGCTGATCCTGGGAATCCTGATGAGTATGTACTCGGCGATCTTCTGCTCCCGGGCCGTGTTTGAATTGCTCGAGAAAAGCCGCCTGCTGAAGAAACTGCCGATGAGGAGTATCGTTGGAAAGACCAGCATTGATTTCATCGGCAAACGTGCCCTGGCTGCCGTCTTCTCGGTGCTTATTGTTGCGATCGGCGTGGGGGCCGTGTACATGCGAGGAAACGGAATTTACGCGATTGATTTCCTGGGCGGGACGTCGGTCACGCTGCAGTTGAAAACACCCAAAACCGATACCGAGGTGACAGGCCTCATCGAAACGGCGTTGGCAGATGACTCCTTGAAGCAGAATTTACTTTCCGATTACACGGACAATCCCGTCCAGTATTCCATTAACCGGGTGGATATCGGAGAGGAGAACACGGTCTGGCGGGTGGATACCTCGATTGCCAGCTCCGACATGCTCAAGGATTTTATCCAGGTTGCTTTTGTAGATAACGGGAAGCAGTCCCTGCTGTCCACCTACCAGGTGGACGTGAACCGGGTGGAAGAGGTGCCCGGTAATGGAAGCCAGGATCGAGGGGATGCGGATGAAGATGAGGAGTCCAACGCATCGGAAAATAGAGAAGATCTGACCGGGCAGGATTGTTTCATCGCTTTCCAGGTCGAGCAGGCGGTAGTAGAAGAGGAAGAGGAAGAGGAATCTCCCGCGGAGGTCGAAACGGTGCCTCCGGTGACAGGGGAGACGAGTGAGACTGGTGAGACTGGTTCCGACGATGAAAAGACCACCGGTGTCACGAAGTCGTCAGGGACCGTCCATTTCAGCATTGAAACAAGTGAGGATGTGGGCCAGGTGGATGCGGTCACGCTGCGTGAGATGGTGAAGGAAGCGGCTGAGTCCTTGAGTATTGTGATTTCAGAAAGTGGTATGGGGGTGGTTCCGGAAGGTTTTCAGGGCGTCTGGGAACAGGAGAGTACCGCCAACCGTGCCTCCTGGACTGTCACACTCCAGGAGAACGTGGAGAATACTCAGCGGATCCTTCAGCAATTACGTTCCAATGTTGCCGGTCAACCTTACTTCCACTCGTCGTCGACGATCGGCGGAAAGGTTGCCGGGGATACCAAGCAACTTGCCGTATTCGCCCTGCTTGGAAGCCTGTTCGGTATTGTTGCTTATATCTGGTTCCGCTTTCAACGCGTCGCCTTTGGACTGGCCGCCGTGGTGGCGCTTGTCCATGATGTGCTGATCACGCTCGGCGCGATTGCCGTGAGCAAGTGGGTAGCGGTGGAGTTCCTTCAAATGGAAGAATTCCGGATCAGCCTGCCAGTCGTGGCAGCCTTTCTTACCATTATCGGTTATTCACTCAATGACACGATCGTTGTCTTTGATCGTATTCGTGAAGTGCGGGGGAAGAACCCGGCGATGACCAAGGAGATGATCAATGAGAGTATCAACCAGACGCTTTCCCGGACATTGCTAACGTCGGTCACGACGTTGATCGTTGTGATGATCCTGTTTTTCCTGGGTGGCCAGGGAATCCACGGGTTTGCCTTCTCGCTGGTGGTTGGTGTGCTGGTGGGAACCTACAGTTCCATCTTTATTGCTTCCCCCGTGCTGCTGTACCTCGTCTCTCGAAAACAGTAGGCAGCACGGCCAGGCGGCTCGTCTAGCGAGAGCCGGGAATGTGCAGCGTCTTTCCCAGCGGGAGCAGGTCGGGTGACACAAGAATTGACCGGTTGAGTTCGTAGATGGCCTTGTCCTGGGCTGCATCACCCAGGTAGCGTTCCGCCAGTGCCCTTAACGTGTCCCCATCCTGGATCTGGTGGTAACGGACCTCCCCTGCCCCGGTTTCCCGGGCATCTCCAGAAATTATCCCTGAAGGCGGGAGGGGGCCTTGCATGGGTGGAGGATAACTGTCCTCGAGGGCCGGAAGCTGCTCGGGAGGGGCTGCCTTGCGGGCCGTGGGAACCGGAGTGCGAAGCAGTAATGGCTGAATCCTGTTATGGTCTTGAATCCCCGCTGACGGTGACCTGTTGGCAGTTTCCGGGAGTGCCCCTAGAGCCAGGTGAAGCTGGGGACCGTCGTTTTCTGAAGTAGAAGAAACCCGTGGGGGCCGGGAGGAGTACGAATCGTCCACGGCCCGTCGGGGAAATGGCAATGCTGCACAACATCCAGCGACCAGGATGCCAGTGGCCACAATCCAGCGTGTGCGGAAAAACATCACGGTCTCCTCCATCGTGCTGCCTGGACGGGGACGCTCCAGAACAGGGGGTCTTCTAGCGGGATCGGACACCGTTGTCATCCGACTTCAACGACATCCCGGCAAGGGCCCGGGAAACACGGCAAGGCCGACAGGAAGGGAGAGCTATACCACCGGTAACAGTGGTGCCGGTCATGCTGTCCAGGAACGAACACTGCCCTTTACTGCTCTTCCTCAAAGACATTCCCTCGTCGTTTCCACTGGAGGTTAAACTCCGTGTTGCCAAACGTGAGAGTCTCGCGGTCGATAATCTTGCTTTGCAGGAATGACCAGATGACCTCGCTCGGCAGGGGCTTGAGGTTTTTCTCCGCAAGCAGTTCTGATCCCTGGGATGCGGTGTCCATTTCGACCATGAACAACCGGTGGTTTTTCAGTCGTGACGGGTCATCCGGCTTGGGCCCGTGATAACGTTCCATGCGGTTGAAAAGTCGCTTGGCAGCGGACAGGTCAGCGCTGCTTTCATTTCCGACGATCAGCAGGGTATTCAGTCCCCCCCGGACCACTGGCTGGGTCAATGCCGCCTGGGTGGTTAAACCCTTGAACGACTGTGGTGGAGATATCAGGATCATTGTCTTGATGTCCTGGCCCTGTTTCAGGAAAGGTGTGGAGCGGGCATTCCAGTCTCCGACTGCCCAGTTCAGGGTCACCAGGGCACCCATTTCCGATCCGACCACGCAGAGTTTCTCAATATTACATTCCCCGGCGTTATGACGTTCCATCAGGAAACGCTTGCATGTCTCCACATCCTCGTTCATGGCGAGGATATGAAGCTTGGTGAAAGTGTCCAGCTTCAATTCCTTGTTGTCCGTCAGCCCGCCCGGTTTTTTTATCACCACGTTCGTGCTTTTTCCATGACCTCGTAGATCGGGGACGAGGACGGCGTGTCCCTCTTTCTGGATTCGCAGAGCCAGGTTCGCCAGGTCCCCGCTTTCTCCCTTCCAGCCGTGGAGCATGATCACCGGTACCGCTTTCTTTTCACGATGGCCAGCCAGGTAAAAGGCCGAAAGTTCGACACCATCCTTGGTCTTGAGGGCCACTCGACGCGGCTTGGGGATCTCCGGCTTCTCGTCTTTGTCTGCCGCGTTCTGACCGTGGGCCACCTGCTGCAGCAGGAGAGTGCAGAAAAATACCAGCAGGCTGATCCCTGTCATAATCCGGGTCATGCCCCCTGCTTTGCAGGGTCGATGGAGGAGGTAGGACATTTTCATTTTTTCATTCCTTGTCCCTGGTTATTCGTGGGATGCTCCTGAAAGACGGTCTGTCGACAGAACCTGTTTCATGTATTTACTATCGGTCAGGCTACACATGTTTCCTTGACCCGGAGGGTATTTGTACCGGCCAGGTGGCGGTGTTTTGCCACCTGTATTGATTATTATAGCGCATCACGAACAAATGAGTACTTTTGGAGCGCTCATTCGCTCTCACAATAGGACACGGCAAGAGATCTGTTCAGGGTTAGATGATTCCTTGCCTTGAAAGCGTATTTGAGTGACAATTGGTCGTGGCGTGGTTGATTTCTTACAGGGGGCACAATCGCCAGGCCAGGATCATGGCGAGTGGTCGCCGGTGAGATCGCCGACCTGTTCGTCTCACGATGGAATAGATGATCAGATAAGGATAACGACTGTGAGTTCAGATCAGAAGACTCCGGAACAGCCTCCTCACCAGCTCGAACCTGCGTCCTTCGATGGTGACTCGGCCGCCTTCCTGACCAGCGTTGTGATTCATGTTGGTGTGCTGCTTGCGCTTGGCCTGTGGCCCCTCGTGTTCCAGAGCAACCATGTGGAATTGACCCTGGAGACGCCGCTGGAAGAAGAGAAGGTGATGGAGTTGAAGAACCACGAGGAAGTCTTCTTCAATGAACAGCCTACGATCGAGATTGGTGCCAACAGCAATAACGATGCAGAAATGGCTTTCTCCGAGGCACCGCTGGTATCGGAGGTTTCCGATATTCCGATTCCCCAGGATATGGAACCCAAGGAATTTGGTGAGATCGAGATTAACCAGCAGGTGGAGGTGGCCACCGGGCTCCACTACAACGAGTTGCTCACGGTCAAGGGACATGTCGGTGAGGGAACCACCGGAGCGAGCGGGGCGATTGACAGGATCACGCACGAGATCCTGCTTTCCCTGGAAGAACGCAAGACACTGGTTCTCTGGCTGTTTGACCAGTCCGGAAGCCTGGCGCGGCAACGGGAGGAAATTCATGCCCGGTTTGATCGTATTTACGAGGAACTGGGAATCCTGGAAGCAGCCCAGAATCCAGCTTTTGCCCAGTACGAGAAGAAGCCCCTGGTAACGTCAATCTATGCTTTCGGAAGTGAAGTCAAGCCAATGCTGACCAAGCCGACCGACAACCTGGCGGAGATCAAGGAAGCGGTCAAGACAATCGAGCAGGATAACTCGGGCACCGAACGCGTTTTTCAGGCGATCTATGAGGCAACCTACGCCTACAGTGGCTACCGGGCCCCGGATGAAAATGGGGAACCGAAGCGAAACGTGATGGTAATCGTGGTCACCGACGAGGCGGGGGATGACCAGGACGGAGTGGACACGACATCCCGGTACTGCCAGAAGCTGGGTGTGCCGGTTTACGTCGTGGGTGTCCCGGCTCCCTTCGGGCGTCGTGAGACACTGGTGAAATGGGTGGATCCCGATCCCGAATTTGACCAGACAGCCCAGTGGGGACGGGTCAACCAGGGGCCGGAGTCATTCCTGCCGGAGAGAATCAAGCTGCATTTTGCCGGCTCCGGTGAGGACAAGGCCCCGATTGACTCAGGGTTTGGTCCCTTTTCGCTGACTCGCCTTTCCTATGAGACGGGGGGGATTTACTTTGCTGTCCATCCCAACCGGAATGTCACCCGGGCGGTCTCGCGCGGGGAAACAGAGAACTTTTCCGCACATATCAAGCACTTTTTTGATCCCCAGATAATGCGGCGGTACCGGCCCGAGTACGTGTCGGCCAAGGAGTACCTGAGACGGATCAAGGCCAGTACGCTGCGAAGTTCGATGATGAATGCGGCTCAGCAGTCCTGGGTCACCCCGATGGCGTCTCCCAAGATGCGATTTGTAAAACGGGATGAGGCGACACTCGCCAATGAACTGACCGAGGCCCAGAAACTGGCTGCCCAGCTGGAACCGAAGGTCAGTGCCCTCTTCGAGATCCTCAAGCTGGGTGAATCAGCCCGTGCTGCCGAACAGTCACCGCGCTGGCAGGCTGGTTATGACCTGGCGATGGGCCGCCTGCTGGCGGTCAAGGTTCGCACCGAGGCCTACAATGCCATGCTGGCCCAAGCCAAGCGAGGTTTGAAGTTCAAGGATCCCAAGAATAATACCTGGCAACTCAAGCCAGCTGATGAAATCAGCGTCGGCAGCCAGTTAAAGAACGCGGGTAACAAGGCGCGGGAATACCTGCAGGGAGTTGTCCAGGACCACCCTGGAACGCCGTGGGCATTGCTCGCACAGCGTGAGCTGGATGAGCCGATTGGCTGGAAATGGGAAGAGGAATTCACCGACCTGGCACCGGCTCGCCAGGGAAATGGTGGGGGCAACAATAACCCGGCACCCGCGGTCAATGATCAAAAGCGGATGCTCAAAAAGCCACCACCGAAGCGTAAGCCGCCGGCACTCTAAGCCACCGGAACGGATCGTGGCGGCGGATACTCTCTCGCTGCCCAGGGCAGGATGACCGGCGAAGGTTTCCCTAGTTTCCGGAGATGGATGTTGCGTCGTAGGCAAAGTCTTCTTTGCGTTCATAGGCAAAGAAATCCTTGGCAAGTTGCCGTGCCAGGCCGTGTATGAAAAGCCGGCGGAAGGATGACTCGTTGGTTTCGGTGGAATGCCGGGCACCATTTTCCGGGTAGGTGAAATCGAATGTCGAGCTTTCAAATACCACGGCACCACCGTTGCTGATATCAAAGACCGTGGTATGCACCGAGGCCTTGCCCTTGAACAGGGTGGCACCCTCCCGCAGGCGGAAGGATTCCAGGTCCAGGGCAATCACCAGGTCCGCCTGGACTCCCTCCCCAACCTGGGTGTAGTCAATCTCGTTCCACTGGTTTCGATCGATCCAGTCAGCAACCTCGTCCGCTCTCACCAGTTCGAGACCCTTAACTCGCTGCGAGAGGATTTTCCCGACTTCCTGGGAGATCATCGCGGGGGGCGAGGAGGGGCCGGAGGCGGGGGATCCTGCCACGCAGACGACTGCCACACGCTTGTCATTGAGCCCCTTGTAAGCAGCCGGTATCTTGTCTCCCTTGATCACGTAAAGGCCATGGGCCAGCAGGCCAACACAGCCGGTCAAGGGTAAGACCAGCAGGGCGATGGACAGCAGGGCCTGGGGAGAACATTTTTCGATCGACCGAATTTTCATGATGATGAATCTGCTTTCATAGGTTGTGGAGATGAAAGAACCAGTGAAGTAGGGTGACCAGGAACCAGCCTCCAATCAGGGCAAGCATGAGGTTGCTGCCGGGCGGAGGGGTTATCCAGCGATCGGCCAGTCCGGAAAGCACAAGCCAGGGGGCCGCCAGAATGGCGGCGACTGCCAACAGGAAGCCCCCGGCATTTGCCTGGGCGGAATCCAGCAGACGACCACGGACGAGTAATGACCAGGAGGTGGTCATCCCGCAGGATGGACAGCGTATTTCCAGGTGGCTTACAAAAAAACATTCATCCAGTCCCAGCTGGCGGTGAGTCCCGTAACCATCGTCGGAAGGCTGAAGCGTGCACGCCAGGATCACAAGGCTCGATAACCCAAGTCCCGCACAAATTAACAGGCCTCGAAAATACCAGCTCCATGGTTGTGTTTCAGGCAACGTCTCTGGCCCTTGTGAAACAAATGCTGGCAGAGGATACTTCTGCCTCACCACGTGCTGCAAGGCCGGTTTCTGGAAAAAGACGACTGGGCCCGAGAATGCCGACTAGGAAGGGTCCTCGGCAAGCCATTGGTCGACCTCGGCACGCCGCACTGCCAGTCGTTCAATGGCTGTTGCGGTGCCTTCGGTGGTATCGATGTCCACCAGTGAACCGTGCAGCCTGACATCGCCGGAAGCGACCGCAAAAGCGACCGGGCGAAAGGTGGTAGTCGTTTCGGTGACCCGGTCGATGCGGCGTCCCAGGATACTCTCATGAGGGCCGGTCATGCCCACATCGCACTGGAAAGCCGTTCCGCCGGGAAAGATCTGCTCATCGGCTGTTGCCACATGGGTATGGGTGCCCAGGACAGCCGAAACGCGGCCATCGAGATAACGCCCCATCGTCTGCATGTCGCTGGTCGCTTCGGCATGGAAGTCCACGATGATCACCTTGACTCCCGCCGGCATGGACTTCAGTTCTCGATCTACCGCCTGGAAGGGACAGTCCACCGGTTTCATGAAGACCCGGCCCTGCAGGTTCACGACACCTACCGGTTGCCCATTGGGTGCGGTGATCACGGTCGCCCCGCGTCCGGGAGACTCGCTGGGATAGTTGGCAGGCTTGATGATATCCCTGGAGCTCTCCAGCGTGTCATAGATGTCGCGGCGCCGGTAGACGTGGTCTCCCATGGTGATGCAGTCGACGCCGGCATCAATCAGCTTCTTGTAATGGTCCGGCATCAGCCCGGATCCATCGGCGGCATTTTCTGCGTTGGCGATCACCACGTCCACCGCGTGGTGACGACGGATGGCCGCCAGGCCGTCAAGCACGATCTTGCGGCCCGGTTTACCCACGATATCGCCGATCATCAGGATCCGCATGTTCTATCCTCTCGTCCAGTTTCCTTCACGACCATAATTTACCGGGCCAGTTCGCTGAAACGTGATTCACGGATCACCGTCACCTTGATCTCGCCCGGGTAGGTTAATTCTTCTTCAAAGCGGCGGGCAATATCCCGGCAGATGTGGGCTGCCTGGGCATCATCGAGTTCCTTGGCGCTGACAATCACCCTCAACTCCCGTCCTGCCTGGATCGCGAAGGCCTGCTGAACTCCCTTCAGCTCCTTGGCGATCATTTCCAGTTCTTCCATTCGCTTGATATAACGTTCCAGGGACTCCCGTCGGGCACCGGGCCGGGAAGCACTGCAGGCATCTGCAGTGGCGACCAGTACGGTATAGGGATACTCGATGATAATCTCATCGTGATGTCCACGGGCGGCGTGGACAACCGCTTCCCCTTCCCCACTCCGCTTTAACAGGTCGGCACCAATCTTGGGATGACCGCCCTCCAGTTCATGGTCCGCCGCCTTGCCGATATCATGAAGCAGGCCGCAGCGACGTCCCAGTTCCATATCCAGTCCGACCATCTCAGCAAGCATGCCGGTCAGAAAAGCGACTTCCACGCTATGTCGCAACACGTTCTGGCTGTAACTGGTGCGAAAGTGAAGCCGGCCAAGCATGGTGAGCAGGCGTTCGTGAAGGCCCTGCACGTTGACTTCATGAGCCGCCTCCTCGCCGGTCTTGAGAATGAAACCCTCCATCTCTCCCTGCACCTGCTCGACCACCTCCTCGATGCGAGAGGGGTGAATCCGGCCATCGGAGATCAGGGTGTCGAGAGCCTGGCGGCCAGTCTCCCGGCGGACAGGGTCAAAACCACTGACAATCACCACGCCAGGCGTGTCATCAATGATCACGTCTACACCGGTCGCCTTCTCAAAGGCACGAATATTGCGCCCATCCCGACCGATGATCCGTCCCTTCATGTCCTCATTGGGAATGTCCACGGTACTGGTTGTCGTGTCCGCGGTATGTGCGGATGCGTACCGCTGCATCGTGGTGACCAGGATATCCCGGCTTTTTTGCTCGCAGATCTCCTGCATCTGTTTCTCATGCCGGAGGATGATCGAACCGCTCTCGCGGGAAAGTTCCTCCTCGAGCAACGTCAACAGGCGGCTGGTCGCTTCCTCCTTGCTCAACCCGGTGACCTCGAAGAGAGCCTGCCGCTGCTGTTCTTCAAGCCGCCCTATTTCCAGCTGCCGGCGGTCCAGTCCAGAGAGCTTCTCGGTCAAACGCTGCTGGGTGGACTCGCAGATTTTCTCCTGCTTGCGGAGGTCTTCCGACTGGGTTTTGAGTGACTCCTGCTGGGATTCCAGTTCCCGTTGTTGCACCTGCAGCTGGTTGCGTTGGCCGGCCAGTTCCTGCTCTGCGACAAGTGATCGTTCCTTGACATGAAGTTCCGCCTCGCGAAGCCTGTTGGCAGCATCATTTTCTGCCTGCTGGTGGGCCTGGTCAAGGATTCGCCTGGCACGTGCATGCCCCAGGCGGCTCTCGACCAGCTTGATCACGATCAACGTGACAAGGCTGGCAGCAACGGCAATCACCGCTTCGGTAACCCCAGGCTGGCCCATGGTCTGCTCCCCGTGATGTCGTGATCAGCCCGTGATCCATCGTGTGGGGGCGACGCAACAGAAGCATGCCAGCGGCATGAAAGACCAGTTAGCGAGCGGCTGTGATCCGCATCGTATGAAACCGGCAGGTAACAACAAGGCCAGGGAATTCGGCTTATTCAGACCACTTTCGTGGGGGATGCGAATGGCGATCCTGGCGTGAAACACGCGCTGCCGGGTGCGACGGGGCGTCCGTGCAATGGGAAACTCCCAGGTCGACGACGCTGTCCGGAAACCCCTGGCTCCCGGTAACCTCGGGGCGAGGCCCCTTGCGGACTGCCACGGGGACAGGCTTTAGGTGTCGGTGATTGCCCATCATCCAGCGGGCAATTCGCAGCAGAGCATACAGTATATCCAGCAGCCACGATTCGTCTGCTGGGGATCGGTGATTGTTACGCTGTCGGTTCATAAACTCAACGTGATCAGTGATTCGCCCGCGCTGGTAATTCTTCTTCGAGTTACTCCTGTGCCGTGTGGCACCTGCACGAATGAAAGAGCTATATCTTTATCAGGTCGTATGAAATGTTTATTGGTTTTAGGATGGAGTCTTACGCTGAATACCGACAGGTATTGCAACATGGTCTCCGCGAAGTATGTTACCACAGTGATTTCAAACTGCAACTCATCCCGACTGCTTTAGGCCAGCCCTCCCCTGCAGGTGTCCGATGGATTCGATCGTCACAGAGCATTCACTGCTGACGCAGCTTGAGTCAAGCTGGCCGCTTGCGCAATGGCAGGGCCTGACCGTGGTGGTGGCCATCTCCGGCGGTGCCGACAGCGTGAGCCTGGCCCATGCCCTCTCGGTGCTGGCCGGGCGCGGGGAGGCACGCCTGGTCCTTGCCCACTTTGACCACCGCTGGAGAGAAGAATCGGTGGAGGATGCCCGCTTTGTCGAGCAGCTGGCCGGGCAGCTGGGCTGGAAATTCGTCCAGGGCCAGGCCGTGGAGCCGGGTGTGCAGAGCGAGCAGCTGGCCCGGCGGCAGCGTTACGCTTTCCTGCTTGACGTGGCACGCAGCGAGGGAGCCCGCTTTGTGGTCACCGCCCACACGGCCGATGACCAGGTGGAGACGATCCTGGACCGGATCCTTCGTGGTACCGGGCTGCGTGGCCTGGCAGGAATTCCCCGCACGCGGGTCCTCGACGAGGGAATCGTGCTCTTGCGGCCCCTGCTCTGCTGCTCTCAATCGGACCTGCGACAGTACCTTGCCGAGCTGGGGCAGCCATGGCGGGAGGACCCGAGTAACCAGAACACGGACTTTACGCGAAACCGCATTCGCCAGGTGCTGCTGCCACTTTTGAGGAGCGAGTTTCAGCCGTCGGTCGAAGAATCCCTGCGAAACCTGGCAGAGCTTGCCGGGCAGACCCAGCAGTTTCTCGGCCAGCTGGCCGGGGAGCTGGCTGCGGCGGCGGTGACGGTCGAGCGGGATCATGAGCAGGAGACGGTCACGGTCAGCCTTCCGGCTGTGGCGCCAGCCGCCCCGCTGGTGGTCCGGGAAATGCTCGTGGAGACCTGGTGCCAGCTCAGCTGGCCGCGGCAGGCGATGGGAATGCGGCAGTGGAAACTGCTGGAGGAGATGCTGCTGGACCCGGCGGCCCCGGGACAGCAGACGTTTCCCGGAAACGTGCTGGCAACGAGGGACAAGAAAAAAAGCGGCGGGCAGTTAATACTGACCCGCCGCCTTGAAAATACGTCAAGTGAACAGCTGGCTGGTAACTAGCCAGTCTCTTCATCTCCGCCTCCGTCATCCTCCGCGGCATAGGCACTTCCGCTGTCAGCCTCCGCGGCATCGGTACTGTCTGCACTTTCTCCATCGTCATCAAGGCTTAGTACCTTGTAGCCCCCGATGGACCGGTAATAAAGCAGCAAGATCAGGAAACCGACTGCCATGGCCGTGGGAATCATGGCAGTCTTTACCAGTGCCGTCCGGCTTCCGTTATCGAAGGCCGTCGTGATCGGCTTGTCAGCACGCTCCTCCTCTGCTTCCATCGCTTCCTGTTGCTTGGCGGCGGAAAGCTGATCGAATTCAAACAGCGAGAACCCGATCTTCTCACCCCAGGAGGGGAAGGAGGAACTCTCGGCTTGCTTGTACTCCGCATAGATCTCGGGGTGACTTTCCTGCAGGTGAGCCGTGGTGGCGATCGACTGCTGGACACCGATCATCTCCGCCCCGATAAAACCAACGCAGAGCATCCCTGCAGCTCCCAGGGTGCTCATGGCAACCGCCCCGGACTTGGGATAGCGCTCCCCCGCGACCGCCAGCATGGTTGGCCAGAGAAATGCCTTGCCAAGCGCGTAGAGCGTGGCGGCGGCAAAGATCACAAACACACTGGTGATCTCGCTGCCGAGCCAGAGCAGGCCAGCGATGGCCAGCAGCGAACTGACGAACAGGAGCCCGATCGGGTTGATCTTGTGCGCAATCGGCCCGGCAAAGAACCGCAGCGCGAACATCAGGAACGAGGTATAGATCAGGATGGTTACCGAGTTGTCAATCAGGTTTTCCATCAGTCGGGTTTGCCACGAATCGACCCCCAGTTCCATGTATCCGATCAGCCCGTGTAAAACGATCAGCACCAGGAAGGGGATGGACGCGAAACAACTGAAGAGGGTCAGGAAACTGACCTTGCCACCCTGGGATACGGTGTCCGGAAAGGATTCCTTGACGACCATCAAGAGCAGGATGATCAGCACAATGGAGTAGGTGGTCAGGGAATAATGCCAGGGGATCTCAGTGATCCATGCAGTTTTGTTCTGAAAACAGGCAGCCAGGATTCCGCCAACAATCAGCCCACCTGGCCATCCGGCGTGCAGGATATTGAGGTAATGTGTTTGGTTTTCCGGGTAGATCTGTCCGATCAGCGGATTAATGACCGCTTCATAAAGACCATTGCAGATGGCGAACAGGAAGACACTCCAGTACAGCAGGGTGGTGACTTTTGTGGTTGCCACGGCTGCCCCATCGGTTGCCACCCAGCCTTCGTGCATGGAGGGTGCCATGAAGAGCATGACAGCACTCACGATGTGCAGGATCACGGCTATCAACATCAGCTTCTTGTAGCCAAGCAGCTCAACAAACATGCCCCCGAGGAAAATAAAGATCCCAAATCCCAGGAAGCCTGCTCCCATGATCTGACCAAAGGTGGCACCGGAAATATTGAATTCGGTTGCCCAGGCTGCCCCGCTTGCAGCACGAGTGGCAAAACCGGTTCCGGCGGCTACCAACGTCAGGAACGAGGCGATCATGAGGACTTTTCGGTTGATGTTCATGACTCTTCTTTTTCTTGCAGAAAGGAGTGTTGAAAGACGTCTTTTTGTCAGGTTTGAAAGCTGGTGGGCCCGGAAAGAGGGCCGGTGCAACGCTTCTTGATAGCGACTCCACTACCGTTTGTGCAAGCCCACTTGGGACTTCCAGGAAGATCGCATGCTCGGATCGCCGAGTTTGCCTTTTGGAAGTCTTCATTGAGCGATCTTCTGGCCTTATTTCTCTTGCCCTAAAAGCCTATTTTTTCTACTCTTTGGGCCACGACGTTGGGGGGATCGGTCGCTGCCGGCCCGGCCAGAATGCGTTGCCAGGGGAAATCGACCGGACGGTATCCCGCGGCCCGGTTTTCCCGCGTCCTGCCTGCCATGGAAGGCGGGCAAATGTCAGGGACGTGATTCGCAAGGAGGCTGCCGATGTCACCCGGCCGAGCAGGATACCTGCCGTCGCCCAGGAGATCACTCGGCTCCGTGGTGATCCTGGCAGCGGTGATGGCTGCAGCCGCACTGGTCGGCCTGGAATGGATCCAGTACGAGTTGAACCGCCAGATTTCTGTCCGCGTGGAAAAACAGCTGGCGGAGAAATGGCCTCACTTGCACTGGCATATCGGCAGGGTCCGGCAGACCTCCCGGGGGATCGAGCTCTCGGGCGTGACGGCGTCGTTGCCGGTGACAGACCGCAGCTCTGCATCTCCGCCACGGCCACTGCTGGCGACCGAGACGGTCTCCCTGGAGGGGGATCTGGATCTCCACCACCTGCTGCTCGGTTCTTTTCGGATCCGGAAGGTGATTCTTGTCCATCCACAGATTGCTGCAGAACGGCTGGCGGGTGGCCAGTGGAACCTGGAGGCACTGCGTCCGGCAACGCCGATTATCCAGAAAGATCTCTCCAGGCTGGAGTTCCGCGGTGGTCAGCTCAACGTCTCGGATACACGTGGCAGCTACCCGATGACTTTCATGGTCGACAATTTTCATCTGCGGCTGTCCCGGTTCGAAGAAAAACAGGAGACCCGCTGGGGACTGGAAGCGGCCGCAACCAGCCGTGATTTTGATTCCATTCGCCTCGACGGCCAGCTGGACATGAAGTCACGGAATTGGGAGCTCAAGGGAACGGTTGGTTCGTTGGAAGCGAACAACCTCGTGATTGGATTTGTCACCGAACAGTTGAAGGTGCCGGCACTGGATGAGTCGACTCGGCTTTCATGTGAACTGGATGCACGGTTCCAGCTTGCAGGATCGCTTGCCTCCGACCCATCCTCCGCGGCATCCATGCCACGGGAATCCGGTATCCGAGGACATCTCGAGGCAGAAGTGACAGGCGGCCACATCCAGGATGACCGGCTGCCCTACCCTGTCCATGGACTGACAGCGTCGATCCTGTGGGACGGCAGCGGGCTCCGCATCGACGACATCCAGGCCGATGCCGGAACAGCCCGGCTAAGTGGTTTTTACCAGCGGCTGGAAGGTTCTTCCGGCCCCTCCGAGAATATTCACCTGCTGGCCAGGCAGATGACCATTAACAGGCATTTCATCGACCGGCTGCCGGCATCCGTCCAGGGGCCGATGCGGTCGTTTGATCCGAACGGAATGGTGGATGTGAACTGGTCGATGGAGAGCGGGGCCGGGAGAAGGGATCATCAGCTGACGGTCACGCTTCAGGATCTCAGCTTTCGGTACGCCCGATTCCCCTACCCGCTCGATTCGGCACAGGGGGTGATCAGGTTTCACAACGGGATGCTCACACTGGAAGATTTCCGCGCCTATGCCCACGGACAGGCACTCGAGTTCCGGGCCCAGGTCGAGGATCCCTTCGCCCGGCCCCGGGGCTGGCTGAAGATCTCTGCCAGCGGCCCTGTTCCGCTCGATGATGAATTGCTGGGAGCCCTCGATCCGCGTTCCCAGCAGTTCATGCGATCGCTGCAGCCGACCGGCCTGGTCCTTTTGGAAGAGGCCAGTTTCCAGTACGAGGGGGACCGGCGTCCTGCCCACACGCAGCTGGCGATTCAACTGCGTGACGGGGCAATACGCTACAAGTCTTTCCCCTACCCGATCAACCGCGTGCAGGGACGATTTCAGCTTGTGGACAAGATATGGCAGTTCCAGGATGTGACCGGCATCAAGGGCCATACTTTCCTCCGCTGTGGAGGGAGCTGGCAGATGGAAGCCGATGGGCCGAGGCTGTCGATGGAACTGGCGGCCAGTGACATGGCATTGGATGACGACCTTCGCGACGCGCTGGGGTCGCTGAATCTGCGCACCTGGCAATTCTGGAACTCGCTCAACCTGTCAGGATCGCTTGACCAGGTTGCTTTGACCCTGCGACGAGAGCCAGGGGATGCCCGCACAAGGATCGCCCTGGTGGCAGAGAAATATCGTACCGATATCGACAAGGGGCCCGTTCGAGGCGATGGCATCCGGATCACGCCAACCTGGTTTCCTTACCAGCTGGACAACCTGAGTGGTTCTTTCTCCTACGCGGACGGGAACATCACGTTGACCGGTTTTCGCGCCCAGCATGATGATGCCGTCCTTCGTTTTGCCGCCGACTGCCAGACCCGGCCGGACGGCGAATGGACAGTCAATCTTCACCAGCTGGCGGTTGACAAGCTGGCCGCCGACCAGGACCTGGTGCGTGCCCTGCCTGGCAGTATTGGACCTGCCGTTGCCCGGCTGCAGCCGGAGGGACAGTTCATGCTCAACGGGCAGTTGCAGTTATTGCACCGCACCACCCACGAGCAGCCAGTGCATGCCTCCTGGAATATTTCCATCGAGACAGCCGGGGGCCAGCTGGGAAGCGATGGCATGCAGATGGAGAACCTGTTTGGGGGCATTCGCCTGTTTGGCCGGTGGGATGATCAGGAAGCACACACGCAGGGGGAGATCGAGATCGATTCGGTACAGCTCAAGGGCAAGCAACTGACGGCCATACGGGGGCCACTCTGGGTTGACAGGGACCAGCTGCTGCTGGGCCGCTGGGTTGGGTCGTTCACGGGCCAGGATACATCCCGCCGGCTCTCGGGGAACTATGTCGGAGGAACCCTGCAGCTTGATGCCCAGGTTGTCAAAGAACCGACGCAGCGTTTCATCGCTGAAATTCAGCTTGCAGACGGCGACCTCTCCCATTTTTCCAGGTCACCGGAAATCAGTGGTCGATTGACAGGGCGGGCGGATGCCTGGATCCGTATTGGTGGAAAACTGGACGGGGTCCATACCTGGCAGGGGAACGGCCAGGTCCGGCTCCGAACCGCGGATATCGACGAGGCACCTTTGATCGTGGCGGTCCGTAACCTGGTGCCACGGCCGGAGCCGGTTCCCGAGCATACCAGCTCTACGGAAATCGACCTGCGGATCGTCGCAGACCATATCCAGCTTGAGCGAATACATATCCGGGGGGATGCCCTGAGCCTGGAAGGGAGTGGCTGGATGAACCTGGACAGGGAGATCAACTTGCGGCTTTACACCGTCGTGGGGCGGGATGAAATCAGGGTTCCGCTTGTCAAGGCAGTCCTGGCCGAGGCGAGTCGCAGGTTGCTGGAGATTAACGTGGCGGGCTCCCTGGCGAAACCGGAAATCAGCAGCACGGCATTGCCGGAACTGGAAGACCCACTGCAGCGGATCCTGGTCGACCTGGAGAACCGCAGGCCGGCGGAGATTCCGGCGGTTGCCAGTCCACAGCCGGGAAGTGGGGGGGTCTTTCGTTGAACCAACCGGAACGTATTGTCCCTGCCACGGTGATCGACGACGATAAGGCAGGCAGCCTGAAGACGCGTTGCCGGAGGGGAGTTGTAGCCAGATGAAATTCACCAAGATGCATGGCGCTGGAAACGACTACATTTTTGTCGATTGTTTCCAGGAGTCCATTCCCGGGGACCTCCCTGCCCTGGCCCGGGAAATCTCCCACCGCCAGTTTGGCGTGGGTGCCGATGGGTTAATTCTCATTCATCCCAGTGACCAGGCGGATGCCCGCATGCAGATGTTCAATGCCGACGGGTCGGAAGCGGAGATGTGTGGCAATGGTATCCGTTGTCTCGGCAAGTACGTGTACGAGCAGGGAATCAGCACCCGGAATCCGCTTGCGGTTGAGACAGGCAGCGGTATTCTCTCGCTGCAACTGGAACTGGAGGCTGGCCGGGTCTCCCGGGTCTGTGTGGATATGGGAGAACCTGTCCTCGAGGCTGGCCAGATTCCCACGTTGCTTCCCGGGAACCCTGTCGTCAACAGCCCGCTGACCGTTGACGGCCGCCAGCTGGAAGTAACCTGTGTCTCGATGGGCAACCCGCACTGCGTGATCTTTGTTGATGAGGCGACCGACGAGCTGGTGCTCGGCGCCGGTCCTCAGATTGAGGTGGATGAACATTTCCCGGCGCGGGTGAATGTGGAGTTCGTGGAGGTGATCTCGCCTGGAGAGGTCCGTCAGCGGACCTGGGAACGGGGCTCGGGTGAAACCTGGGCATGTGGGACGGGGGCCTCGGCCGTCTGCGTGGCCGGGGTGCTCACCGGCAGGACGTCCCGGCGGATCACCAATCACCTTCGTGGAGGGGACCTGGAGCTGCACTGGAACGAGGATGACAATCACCTGTACATGACCGGGCCAGCAACGGAGGTTTTCCGGGGACACTGGCCGGACTGAAGTTTACCCAGGCATGGATGCCACAAGATGAGAATTCGCGCACCCTGGATCCCGAAAGTCGGTGGACTGGCAGTCAGCCTGCTGGTCCGCAGCTGGATGCGGACACTCGATTACCGGGTGGCGCTTTACGACAGGACCGTGGACCCGGCGATGCCGGAATTCCAGGGGCCGGCGATCTTTCTTTTCTGGCACGAGTACATTCCCTTTCCCTTTTACCTTCGCGGACACTGCAATATCGCCATGTTGCTGAGCAGGCATTATGACGCGGAGTTTGTTGCCGAGGCCTCCCGTTACATGGGTTTCCGGACGATTCGCGGATCCTCTTCCCGTGGAGGAGTTGCCAGCCTGCGGAGGGCGATGGATATCTCCGGCAGCATGAACCTGACGATGACTCCGGATGGCCCCCGCGGTCCTCGCCGTCGCCTGGCCCAGGGGTGCATTTACCTGGCATCGCGGCTGGGAATCCCACTGGTCTGCCTGGGGCTCGGTTATGATCGACCCTGGCGGTTAAAGAGCACCTGGGACCAGTTCGCCATACCCCGGCCCGGCAGCCGGGCCAGGATGGTGATCGGCCCCCCGCTGATGGTCCCTGCCGAGATCCAGCGAGACCAGATCGAGACCTACCGCCAGCAGGCCGAAAAGGAGCTTCAGCAACTGACCGAGACGGCGGAACAGTGGGCGGCCAGTGGCCAGGCGATGGATTGCCAGTTACCGCTGCTGCGGAGCACCTCTCCCTACTACCAGCTCTGCCGCCGTTCTCCACGCGATCGTGCCGCCTGATGCCCCTGGGCTGCCCCGGGGAAGCGGGTCGGTATGCACCGCTCGCTTATACCCTTCCTCACGAGGCTCTGCTACGATCAGCGGATGCATCGTTATTCTTTCCCGGGAACCCACCGTTGATTGAACAGCCGCAGAGTGAGCAGGACGTCCTGACGGTCAGCGAGTTGACCGGCCAGATCAAGGAGGTGCTGGAAGGAGAGTTCCCACGCGTCTGGGTGAGTGGTGAGTTGACCGACCTGGCTCGACCCAAGAGTGGACATATCTATCTCACACTGAAGGACGATGGTGCCCAGGTACGGGGAGTGATATGGCGCAACACGGCCAGTCGGCTGGGGTTCCAGCCCGAGGACGGCCAGCATGTACTCTGTGGCGGGGAGGTGGATGTCTATCCTCCCCGGGGGAGTTATCAGCTGGTTATCCGCCAGCTCCAGCCACAGGGCGAGGGTGCCATGCAGGTGGCGCTACGGCAGTTGCAGCAGAGGCTGACGACCGAGGGACTGTTTGATCCGGCCCACAAGAAACCGCTTCCCCCGATTCCCCGCAGCATTGCCTTTGTCACCAGCCCCACCGGTGCAGCGATCCGTGATTTCCTGGAGGTTCTGCGCCGACGCTGGCCGGCGGCCCACGTGCTGGTCATTCCTGCCCGTGTCCAGGGAGAGGGGGCTGCCGGGGAGATTGTCCGTGGGATCGAGCAGGCAAACCAGTTGCATCCCGCACCGGACGTGCTGGTGGTGGGACGGGGTGGAGGGAGCATGGAGGACCTCTGGTGTTTTAACGAGGAACCAGTTCTGCGTGCTATTTTTGATTCCCGGATTCCCGTTGTCTCGGCTGTCGGACACGAGATTGATGTCACGCTCTCGGACCTGGTCGCCGATCGCCGGGCCCTGACTCCCAGCGAGGCGGGGGAAATCGTAGTCCCCTCCCGGAAGGAGATGCAGTCGCAGCTCGCTGTCGCACGACGTCGGTTGGGAATGGCCCTGCAGTCGAAACTCGACTCGCTCCAGGCCCGCCTCAGGGAACTTCGTCGTCGCCGGATCCTCCGCCGACCAGACGAGCCCCTGCGACTGCTTTCCCGAAAAATTGATGAACTGGAATTCCGCGCTGATCGGGCGGTCGTTCAACGGCTGGCATCAAAGCGAGACGGGCTCTCCGCACTGGCTGGCCGGCTTCAGTCGCTCAGCCCGCTGTCGGTGCTGGGGCGGGGCTACAGCATGACACGACGGGAACAGGACAAGCAGCTTCTGACCGGGGCAGACCAGGTCGAGGTTGGCAGCAGGATCATAACCCAGCTTTCCAGCGGGGACGTGGTCAGCCGCGTGGAAGAAATAACCGCCCGGAGTAAGGGGCAGCAGGATTTACGACCGGAGGAGGGATAAGTGATGGCCAAGAAGAAAAAGGAAGATGGGCAGGACAAGTTGAGTTTTGAGCAGGCCCTGGAGACGCTGGAAGCATCCGTGCAGGAGCTTGAGGATGGACAGCTGGGCCTGGGAGAGTCGCTCGAGTGCTACCAGCAATGTGTGGCCCTGCTGAAACAGTGCCATGGACAGCTTGAAGAAGCGACCCGCAGCGTGGAGTTATTAAGTGAGGTGACGTCGGAGGGAGAGGCGGTCACCACTGCCCTGGAAGACGAGGATCTTTCTCTGGACGAAAAGCAGGCGACCCGGGGCGAGCGACGGGGTGCCGAAAAGAGTTCTGGCAATAGCTCGCAGGATCCGCCGGTGGACGATGAACCGGGCCTGTTCTAGACTAGAGGGATCGATCGATAGCGTGTCCCCCGATGGCATGCGTGTCCCTGTTCCTCGTCCTCTTCCTCATGGACCATGGCCTTCTGGAGAGCGGTTGGCGACGTCCCAGCTAAAGACATCTGGTGGGGGAGGAATGTCTTTTTACTTGGTTTCAATCACGCACGCTTGACCTGCGAGTTCACTTAAAATGACAACCACGGACAAGCTGAATTTCCTGGCATCGGCAGAGTCCCTTCGGCAACGGGTGGATGCCGAGTTGGACCGGCTCACGCTTTATGAAGCCGACTGTCCGGCCGTGTTGAAAGAAGCGATACGGCATAGCCTGCTCTCGTCCGGCAAGCGGCTGCGGCCGATGCTGGTGTTAATGGCTGCCCGGGCCTGCGGTCAGGAGGGGGATGCGGCACTTCCGGCAGCATGTGCCGTGGAAATGATTCATACCTATTCCCTGATCCACGATGACCTGCCAGCGATGGATGATGATGATCTCCGCCGGGGCCTTCCGACCTGCCACAGGCTGTTCGGCGAGGCCAATGCGATCCTGGCCGGGGACGCGTTGCTGGCGCAGGCCTTCGAGGTGCTCGCCGCGTCCGATGCGCCGGCAGAGGTGGTCTCCCGTTGTTGCAGGGAACTGGCCGCCGCCGCGGGGCCCAGTAACCTGGTGGGGGGCCAGGTGGACGACCTGGCCGGTGTCGACGGGGAGCCCTGCCTGGAACGGCTCGAAGCGATCCATCGCCGCAAGACAGGGGCGATGTTCCGCGTGTCGTTGCGGCTGGGAGCGATCGTCAGCGGAGGGTCGGATGAACAAATCGCGTCCCTGGAGACGTATGGAAGTAAACTGGGAATGGCATTCCAGGTGACCGATGACCTGCTTGACGAGACGGGAGACGAGGACCAGGTGGGAAAAAAAACGAGAAAGGACGCGGTGCGAGGGAAGTTGACGTTTCCAACGATGCTGGGCGGCGCAGAGAGTCGTCGTCGGGCATCGGTGTTGATTGAGGAAGCTTGCCAGGCGCTGGCCGGTTTCGATGCAGCCGCCGAGCCACTCATATCCCTGGCGCGTTTTGTGCTGGACCGAGAAAAGTGAGCATCATGCACCCGAATCTTGCCAAGCTTACGTCGGCCCGCGAGCTGTCGGCCATGTCGGTCAGCCAGCTGGAAACACTGGCTGAGGAGATTCGTGACGTCCTCTGCACGCTCCTGGAATCACGTTCTGCCCATTTTGCATCGAACCTGGGAGTGGTGGAACTCTGCCTGGCACTGCATAGCAGCTTTGATTTCCTGCATGACCACCTGCTCTGGGATACCGGGCATCAGATCTACCCGCACAAGCTGGTGACGGGCCGTTATGCAGATTTTCTCTCCATCCGTACTCGCTCAGGGTTGATGGGGTATCCCAATCCTGAGGAGAGTCCCTATGACCTGTTCATGACCGGGCATGCGGGGAGTAGTATTTCGACCATGCTGGGAATCCATTCCGGGGATGACCTCTCCGGTGACCAGGATCGTCATGCGGTTGCCGTGATCGGGGACGGGGCCTTTCCATCCGGGATTGTTTCGGAGGCGTTTAACAACAGTGGAACATCGAGTGACCGTCTGCTGGTTATTCTTAATGACAACAAGATGTCGATTTGTCCCAGGGTCGGTGGTCTGGCATCCTACCTCGACCGGCTACGAACCGCTCCCTTTTATACCGGTTTGAAATCCGAGGCCCGCAAGATCCTTAATAGCGTCCCGCTGCTTGGTGACCCGGTGGAACGGTTTCTTGGCCAGCTCAAGGAGGCGGTCAAGGCGGGGTTGCACGGGGGCATGATGTTCGAGGAACTCGGTTTCCGCTACCTGGGGCCGGTCGATGGCCATGACATTGCCACGCTCCGCAAGTACATGAAGATGGTCAAGGACACCAAGGGCCCCACGCTCTTGCACGTGGTGACGGAGAAAGGACACGGTTACGAGCCGGCTGCCGAGGACCCTGTTTTTTACCATACCCCGCCGACGCTGGCATCGACCGAAACGCCCCAGGGCGCGCCTGCCCCCGGAACGCTTAACTTTACTCATTACGCCCGCGATTCCATTCTCGAGGTGATGCGGCAGGATGAACGGGTGACCGTGCTGACAGCGGCCATGTGCCAGGGAAACAAGCTGGAGCCGGTGCGGGACGAGTTCCCGGACCGCTTCTTTGACGTGGGAATCTGCGAGGGCCATGCGGTTGCCTTTGCCGCGGGACAGGCCAAGGCAGGTTTGCGACCGATCGTGGCCATCTACAGTACTTTCCTGCAGCGCAGCCTGGATCAGATTTTCCAGGAAGTTGCCCTGCAGAACTTGCCGGTCACTTTCATGATGGATCGTTCCGGTCTGGCGGGTCCCGATGGCCCAACCCATCATGGTCTGTTTGACCTTGGTTACCTGAGGATCTTCCCGAACATGACAATGATGGCACCGGCCGATGGAGAAGACCTCCGGCGGATGCTTCATTTTTCCATCCAGCACGAGGGGCCCTGTGCAGTTCGTTATCCCAAGGCGAGTGCCCCACGGATATCCCGGCAGGTGGCGGATCTTCAATTCGGTCAGAGCGAGCAGCTGGAGACGGGATCGGACGGCACGATTGTCTCCTGTGGTGCCCTTCTGGATCAGGCTCTGGCAGCCCGCAAGGAACTCGCCGGGGAGGGGCTGGACGTGGGTGTGCTGAATGCTCGTTTTGTCAAGCCGCTTGATCGCCAGGCACTGGCCGGCGTGCTCGAGGATTCGCCCTTTGTCGTGACGGTGGAAGAGGCAGCCCTGGCAGGTGGTTTCGGGAGCGCGGTACTTGAACTTGCCAGTCAAATGCAGGGAGCGGGTAACCACGTGCGATGC
>CAYYZW010000301.1:0-9118 GCA_964476375.1 uncultured Pirellulaceae bacterium | reverse complement strand
GAGGGGAGGAAAGCAGATCCGCCTCCAGGCAGACAGGGCTGGTCTGTTCCCCCAGGCGAAAAGCCAGCTGGTCTTGTCTGTACCATGTCCAGTCAAGCTGGTGCCAGGCAGCCGCCAGGGCCAGAATCGACACAAGCAGCGAGGCCACCGCGATCCGGTAATACCTGCTGCGGGTAGAAAAACTGGTAACAAGGGCGGTCAAGGATACCGACAGCCAATAGTGGCAGTGGAGATAAAGAAACCGATCTACCATGATTCCAGCAGAAAGAGCCAGGACCACGCTGAGCATCGGCTGATAGGGAGCAGGGGCTCCCGGCGGAAGTGGAATAACCGTTCGTGACATCAGGCAATCCCTCTCTGAAGGCGCAGGCTAATTCCCTGTTCGGATTGTCTCTATCCAGCTGACAACAGGGTGTCAGCGACCCACCGATTCATACTGGACCGGTGGAACGTGGCCCGGCGTCAAGTTACATTCAGTCCATGGTGAGAATTTCTTTGCCACCGGGGAGAAGCATGCTGAAAGACACGACCCTTGGATACCTCGCCCTTGGCTGCCTGCTCCTGACGGGAGATGGAGTTCTTGACGGCCCACCGTCCCTATCAAGTGCGGCACAGGCTGCCAGGTCAGAGAAACCATCCAAACCAGACAGAAAATCAAACCGACAGGCAATCAAAGTGGAGAAGGAGACGGTGGCGACAATCCAGTATCCCCAGACTCGACGTGGTGACACGGTAGACAACTATCACGGCACTTCCGTGGAGGATCCCTATCGGTGGCTCGAAGACACCAACAGTGAAGAGACGGCAACCTGGGTCAAGGACCAGAATAAAACGACGTTTTCATACCTTGAACAGATCCACGCTCGAGAGCCCATCCGGGACCGTCTCACCGAACTCTGGAACTACGAGCGATTTGGGCGTCCCTATAAGCGGGGTGGCCGTTACTTTTTCACCCACAACGACGGACTCCAGAACCAGTCTGTCCTCTACACCACCGAGAGCCTGGATATCGAACCCCGCATGCTGCTGGATCCAAACAAGCTCTCCGAGGACGGGACCGTCGCCCTGGCCGGCTGGCAGCCCAGCCGAGACGGCCGGCTCCTTGCTTTTGGCCTTGCCGCCGCCGGCTCCGACTGGCGCGAGTGGAAACTGCTGGATGTGGAAAGTGGCCGGATGCTGGAAGACCACCTCGAGTGGATCAAGTTCTCCGGGGTCTCCTGGGCAGGGGACAACTCCGGGTTCTATTACAGTCGCTATGACGAACCCGCGGAGGGCACGGAGTTCAGCGGCACGAATCATTACCAGAAACTCTATTTCCACACGCTTGGCCAGCCCCAATCCGAGGACCGGCTTGTCTACGAGCGGAAGGACGAGAAGGAATGGGGCTTTGGTGGGCAGGTCACCGAGGATGGCCGCTTCCTGGTCCTCAGCGTCTGGAAAGGGACGCTCCGCAAGAACCAGCTTTTTTACCAGGACCTGGAAAACCCGGATGCTGACGTGGTGGAGCTGATCTCAGGTTTTGACGCCTCCTATGACTTCCTTGGCAACGTCGACGGTGCTTTCTGGATCATGACCAACCGCGAGGCGCCCCAGCGGCGGATCATCCGCATCGACCTGGAGCATCCCCGGCCGGAAGACTGGGAGGAGATCATCCCGGAACAGGAGGATACGCTGGAGGATGCCTCCATGGTCGGAGGGAGACTGGTGGCAAGTTACCTTCACCACGCCCATTCGCAGGTGCATGTCCACAGCATCGACGGCGAACTGCTGCGGTCTGTCAGGCTGCCGGGAATCGGAAGTGCCAGTGGATTTGGGGGCCGGCAGGACGACAGTGAAACTTTTTTCACTTTCACCAACTACACCACCCCTTCCACGATCTACCAGTACGACGTCACAACGGGCCGCAGCACAATCTACCGACAACCCCAGGTCGATTTTGAACCGGGGCGATACCGGACCGAACAGGTGTTTTACGAGAGCACGGATGGCACGCGGATCCCGATGTTCCTTGTCTACAAGAAGGGAATGAAAAGAGACGGTGGAAATCCGACCCTTCTTTACGGTTACGGTGGCTTCGATATCTCGCTGACACCCGGATTCTCGGTGGTCAATCTCGTCTGGATGGAGATGGGGGGCGTTTACGCGGTTGCCAATCTCCGTGGAGGAGGCGAGTACGGACGACGCTGGCACGAGGCGGGCATGCTGGAGAACAAGCAGAACGTGTTTGACGATTTCATCGCCGCAGCCCACTGGCTGGTGGAGGAGAAGATCACCTGCCGGGAACGGCTGGCTATCCGGGGTGGCAGTAACGGGGGCTTGCTGGTGGGAGCGGTGATGTCGCAGCGTCCCGACCTGTGCAGCGTGGCGCTGCCCGCGGTCGGGGTGATGGACATGCTGCGTTACCACAAGTTCACAATTGGCTGGGCCTGGGTCTCGGAGTATGGCTCCTCTGACGATGAGACCCAGTTCAAGAACCTGGTTGGCTACTCCCCCTACCATAACCTCCGGAAAGGGACCTCCTATCCAGCCACGCTTGTCACCACGGCAGACCACGACGACCGGGTGGTACCTGGCCACAGCTTCAAGTTCGCTGCCGCGCTGCAAGATGCCCACCAGGGGCCGGCCCCGGTACTGATCCGCATCGAAACAAGTGCCGGCCACGGCGCGGGCACGCCAACCAGCAAGCGGATTGCGGCGGCAACCGACATGCTCGCTTTCCTGGCCCGGAACCTGGAGATCGAGCAGCTTCCGGGAAAGAACAAGCCAGCGAAATGACTGATAACGCCTTCCCCCTCCGATGAGAGGCCACGCGATGAAACTTGGACTGATCAACTCTGCCTGGGTCCAGGCCGAACAGCCGACAACGTTTGGACTACAGAAGACCAAGGAGATCGGCTTTGATGTGGTCGACCTCTTCCTTGACCCGCTGGAAACCGATGTGAAAGAAAGGCGTCTTATCAAGGACGAGTGTGACCGGCTGGACCTGCCCATCGTATCGATCTGCTGTGTGGCAGTGGGCCTGATCGACTTTAATCCCAGCGTCCAGAAATTCCACATGGATCGGGCACGGGCATACCTGGACCTGGTCTACGAGTACGAGGCAGAAAACCTGCTGCTGGTGATTGGCGAGTACATCTGGAACCAGGAAGTCATTCCTCCCCAGGAGCAATGGAACACGGCGGTGGACAATTGCCGCAGGCTGGGAGACCATGCAGCGGACCTGGGAATCCAGGTGGCCCTGGAACTGGAACCCTTCCCACTCTCGCTGGTCAACAGCGTGGAGACCATGTCACGGTTCATTGATGACTGTGACCACGAGGCGGTAAAAGCAAACATCGACATTTCCCACCTGGTCCTTGCGAATGTCGCGCCCGAGGAACTTCAGCAGCTCCGTGGCAAGGCGATTCACGTGCACATCTCCGACTGTGACGGAACAGTCCATGGAGACCTTCCACCCGGACGTGGCGTCGTCCCCTTCGAGCCATACCTGCAACAGATCAAGGACCTGGAAATCGATGGCACGATTTCCATCGAACTGGAATACTCCCCCGAGCCAGACAAGATCGTGGAGTGGGTGGAAGAAGCCTATCGAGAAACCGACTCCTTACTGCAAGCGGTTGGCCTGCGTGGCTGATGGCAGACAGGGCCCCCATGAACAACCCTCCCCCGCTGGAGCTCAACTACCTGCCCCGGCTCCCGGAACAGCTGGACGTGCCGATCGCCTGCATTGGCTCGGGGTTCATCATGGCCGACTGTCACCTGGTCGCCTACCGGCAGGCGGGTTTCAACCCCGTGGCAATCACCTCGCGAACGCCTGCCAATGCCGCCGCCGTTGCCGACCGGCACGAGCTCAAAGCGTACAAGGATATTCCACAGATGCTCCACCAGAGCGGTGCCGAGGTGGTCGACGTGGCAGTCCCCCCGGATATCCAGCTCGATGTGATTCACCAGGTCCTCTCCAGCGGGGCATCTGTCCGTGCTATCCTGGCACAAAAGCCCCTGGGAATGGATTACCAGCAGGCCAGACAGATCGTCCAGCTCTGCGAGGATGCCGGCATTCTTCTGGCGGTCAACCAGAACATGCGTAACGACCATTCTGTCCGCGGCTGCCGGGACCTGATCGATCGCGGCCTGCTGGGCGATCCGGTCCTGGCAAGCATTGACATGCGGGCCATCCCCCACTGGATGCCATGGCAACAGCGACTGGGCTGGGTCACATTGCGGATCATGTCGATTCATCACCTCGACACCTTCCGCTACTGGCTGGGAAATCCCCGGCGTGTCTATTGCAGCACCCGCCCGGACCCACGAACAGAGACGCAGTTTGAACACCAGGACGGAATCTGCCTGTACATCCTGGAGTTTGATAGCGGGGCCCGCGCCACCGCCTGGGACGATGTCTGGGCAGGCCCCGCACGGGAGGGGGCGGCTGCAGACATCGGTATTGGCTGGCGCGTGGAAGGGACCGAGGGAATGGCTCGCGGGACGATTGGCTGGCCCTCCTACCCGGAACGAACCCCCAGCACGCTGGATTACACGACCATCCACGATGACGGCCACTGGCATTCGCCTCGCTGGCAGGAGGTCTGGTTCCCCGACGCATTCGTGGGCACCATGGCGCAGCTCCTGGTTGCCCTGGAGAACGGAGGCGAGCCAGAGATCAGTGGCCGGGACAATCTCCTGACCATGGCCCTGGTGGAAGCATGTTACCGGTCCAGTCTCGAGAAGCGGGCCGTGGAAATCGAGGAGATCCTGGACGACAGAGCGTGACTAGGAGACCTCCTGGACACTCACCATGTTGTGGGCAAGCGGATCAAGCCCGGTGCCGGTGACAAGCACGATCAGGTTTCCTTTTTTCAGGCAGCCATCTTCCAGCCCCCAGGAAGTAATCGCCTTGCACAACTCCTCCTGGTCATCCAGGGGAACCCCCGAGAGCGGGATAATCCCCCAGTAAAGGCAGAGTTGCCGGAGGGTCTCCACCGAGTTACTGATCCCCACCGTGGAAATGAAGTCCCGCTGCTTGGCCTTGATCCGGGCCGTGTTTCCCGATCGTGTCGCCACCACCACCAGCCGGGCATCAAGGCGGTCGGCAATCCGCGCCGCGCCATAAACAATGGCTGCCGTCACCGGGTGTACCCCCTCTGCAAACTGCGGCGGGACAGCGGGGGGCTGGTCCGGCAGGGACGATTCGGTGTTGAGCATGATCCGGTTCATCACGGATACCGATTCCACGGGGTACTCCCCGATCGCGGTCTCCCCGCTCAACATGCAGGCATCCGCCCCGTCGAGGATGGCATTGGCAACGTCCGTGACCTCGGCACGCGTCGGCCGGATGGAGTGGTGCATGCTATCGAGCATCTGGGTCGCCACGATCACCGGGCGAGAGTATCGCTGGCAGGTACTGATGATCCGTTTCTGCGCCATCGGGGTTTCGGCAAAGTCAATCTCCACTCCCAGGTCCCCGCGGGCCACCATGATCCCGTCAGCGGCCAGGACAATCTCATCCAGTTTCTCCAGGGCCTCCCGTTTCTCGATCTTGGCAATCACCATCGCCCGTGATTCGTGGGTGGAGACCAGTTCCTTGAGTTCGTACACCTCTGCCGCATCCCGGACGAAGCTGAGTCCCACGAAATCAACCTCGTTGCCCGCAGCCCAGATCGCATTCTCCCGATCCTGCTCCGTGACCGAGGAGACACTCAGCACAACACCGGGCAGGTTCACTCCCTGGCGGCTACGAATTGGTCCGCCCTCCACCACCCGTACCAGGACACTGTCCGTTTCGCACCGGATCACTTCCATACCGACGGTGCCATCCGCCAACATCACCTGATCACCAACGGCAAGTTCATCCACCAGTCTCGGGTAGTTCGTCTCCAGGTCCCCGGCCTTCGTTGCCCCTCCGCTTCGAACAAAACGGAATTCCGATCCCAGTCGGCAATCCAAGGGATCCTCGGGAAGTTCTCCCAGGCGAATTTTCGGACCGGCCAGGTCAATCAGGATCCCGACAGGAAAACCACGCTCCTTCTCGACCTGGCGAATCGAATCCACCATCTGCTGGTGCTGCTCACGGCTTCCATGTGCCATGTTGATACGGAACAGGTCCACCCCCGCATCAACCAGGCGTGCAAGTTGCTCGGGGGTGTCCACGGCCGGGCCAACCGTGGCAACAATCTTGGTACGGGCCCTTGGATTCTGTGGCCGGATCTCGGTCATCGCGACACCTTTGTTGACGCTCCCGGGAAAGTGGCTGAAAATGACGGCAAGGTCAACTCGCCAGCATGTTGTATATCCCTTTTCGGGCCGGCAGGAAACCATGTCATGGGAGAACCATGATGGCCAGCCCATGTCCTTCAGTCCATGATCCGAACGATGAACGATTCAACCACACGGGCTACCGCTGTAAAGAAGACCGGGATCCGCCGCTTTTTTCGTGCAGCCATGATCAGCAGTATCCTCACATCCGTGCTGGCCGTTCCCGTCATTCTCCTGTTCCAGCGGGAACCGCTTGCCCCGGTGGATGCCGCTCTTGTCCAGGACGCCCAGGACCGGTGGAAAAATGCATACATCAAGGACTATGACCTGGAATTCACCGTCACCAGTCGCCAGCAGGACACCTACCAGGTGGTCGTACGTGAAGGAGATGTCACAGAGATCGTGCTCAACGGACGTCCCTTGCGACGTCGGCATGCTTTCCAGTCCTGGGGAATCGAGGGGATGCTTGAGACGATCGACCGGGATGTGGACAATCGCACCCGTTACCAGCAGGGAGAACGGGGGAATGACGTCTGCAATCTTTACCTGCGAGGACGATTCCACCAGGAACTCGGTTACCCGGAAAAATATATCCGCATGGAACGCGGCGGACAGGCGGCGAATCCAGCCATTACCTGGGAGGTGAACCGCCTGACTATCCCGTCACGGTAGATAGGCAACCCGTGCGGGGCACACTAGAATTGAAGTCAACAGGTCGTAACGGCCCGTCAGCCGGCCTGTGCCCCGGTCATTTCTTTTCTCCGGATCCGCTCGGATGGGTTACTGGAACGAGAAAGTCGTCGTTATCACGGGTGGGTCGTCCGGTTTCGGTCGCTCCCTGGCAGGATGTTTTGCCGGCGCCGGTGCCAGGGTGGTGATTGCCGCCCGTGATCGCAAGAAACTCGAATCGGCCGCCCAATCGATCGACGGGGACGTCACCGCCAGAACTGTCGACATCACCGACGATGGGGCCGTTAAAAAACTGGTGGACGGGATTCTGGAGGATCATGGACAGATCCACGCCTGGATCAACAATGCGGGACGGAGTCACCGCGGCCAGGCGGTGGAGACCAGTAGCCAGGAATTCTCTGATCTATTGGATCTGAATTTCCTGGGGACTGTCCGCTGCAGCCGTGCCGTGATCCCTGCCCTGGTCAAGACTCGCGGGCACCTGGTGTCTATCGGCTCTATCGCTTCACTCATCGCCGGCCCCCACCTGGGAGCCTACCCGGCAAGCAAGTTCCCGCTGACTGCCTATAGCCAGCAGTTGAGAATGGAACTGGCTCCCAGCGGCGTTCATGTCCTGCTGGTCTGCCCCGGCCCCATCTCCCGGAAAGAAATGGACGGTCGCTACCAGCAGCATGCCGAGGGCCTGCCAGCTCCTGCACGACTGCCCGGCGGAGGGGCTCGCCTGAAACAACTCTGTCCCGACAGGCTGGCCGTCAAGGTCATGAAAGCCTGCCAAAGAAGGAAGGCCGAACTCATTATTCCCTGGCACGCCAAGCTGCTGACTGCCATCGCCCATGTCTCTCCCCGGCTGGGCGACCAGGTCCTTAACTTCTTTACCCGCAAGAACTAGTAACCCGACCTCGGAAAAAGGACAAGGATTCATGACACGATGCCTCCTGCTCTCCGTGACCCTCCTCGCTCTTCTGCTCACCACACCCGTTCACTCTGCCGACCAGCCCCCCAACGTGATCATCGTGTTCGCTGATGACCTGGGATACGGTGACCTGGGCTGTTTCGGACACCCCACCATCCACACGCCGGAACTGGACCGCATGGCGCGCGAGGGGGTCAAGCTGACCCAGTTCTATTCTGCCGCCCCCGTCTGTACTCCCAGCCGGGCCGCGCTGATGACCGGGCGGCTGCCAGCCCGCAGCGGCATGTGCAGTAACAAGCGACGGGTCCTGTTCCCTAATTCCAAGGGAGGTATTCCGGCCAAGGAGATCACGATCGCCGAGGCACTCCAGTCAAAAGGCTACGTCACCGGCTGCATCGGGAAATGGCACCTGGGACACCTTCCTCCATACCTGCCCACCAGTAACGGGTTTGACAGCTATTTTGGCATCCCCTACTCAAATGACATGGACCGGGTCGCCGATGCCCCCAGGGGTCGCGCCGCCTTCCTCGAGCCACTTGTCAAGTACTGGAATGTGCCACTGATGCGGGACGAAAAAATCGTGGAGCGTCCAGCAGACCAGCGGACCATCACGCGGCGTTACACCGAGGAAGCAGTTGACTTTATCAAGAAGAACCGCAAGCAGCCTTTCTTCCTATACCTGCCACACAGCCTGCCCCACGTGCCGCTATTCCGGTCCCCGGAATTCGAGGGGAGAAGTGCACGAGGACTCTACGGGGACGTGATCGAGGAGATCGACTGGAGCGTGGGACAGATCCTCTCCACGCTGCGGCAGCTTAAACTGGATGACAACACGATCGTCTTCTTCACCAGCGACAACGGCCCCTGGCTGATCTTCAATGAACATGGGGGTTCCGCGGGACTTCTGCGAGATGGAAAGGGAAGCACCTGGGAGGGGGGTATGCGAGAACCGACCCTGGCCTGGTGGCCGGGAACCATACCGGGCGGCCGCGTGGCCGCCGATGTCTGCAGCACGATGGACATCTACGCAACGGTACACCACCTGGCCGACATCCCCATGCCGACCGACCGGGTTACCGACAGCCATGACCTGTTGCCGATCCTGACTGCCACTGGATCCTCGACTCGAGAAATGCTGTTTTACTATCGTGGCTACCGGCTGATGGCAGTCCGGAAAGGGCCCTGGAAAATGCACCTCTTGACCCAGAATGCCTATGGCCAACCGGAACCGGTCACGCACGAGCGCCCCCTGCTCTTTCACCT
>CAYYZW010000300.1:0-110097 GCA_964476375.1 uncultured Pirellulaceae bacterium | reverse complement strand
CGTCATCGCCACCGTCATCGCCACCGTCATCGCCACCGTCATCGCCACCGGACGAAAAGCCGCGGAACGGATGTTCAGCAGAATCCTTCCCTGCCAGCATCTCTTCGGCAGTCGGGGCTCCACTCATGGCATTGGCGATCGCCATCTTGGTCGCCTCGTAATTGTACTCGTAGATCTTGGCGTTATCCTCTGCAGTAGGTGCAATGAAAACTCCACAGACAATCACGAGATCTTCCGCTTCATCCGCAGAAATCACACCATCGCCAACAGAATCAGCAACTGCCCGGGCAACCGCCTCCTGGGCAGGCCCAAACATCTGTACCGCCTGTGTCATTCCCTTGATCGTTACCTTGGTAATCATCACCGTGGCCGGTTTGACAGCCAGGTTCGGCGCCAATACCGCCAGGAGATTATTATGCCCCGCACTTTGACGCGCAAGGGCATTTGCAAAGGCAGTCCCCACAGGACCGTCCTTGCTACCAATTAGCAGATCAATATGTGCAATTTCATCACCATCGCCCGCCAGGGCTTCACCTACAAACATCGACATGAAGAAATACTCCGTCGTTAGGACCAGGTAGCAGATTATCCGACCACGCGGACACTCAGCTGAAAAAATACCACACCTCACTCCGATTGCAATAACCCCAAAGCAGTGAGGCCACGCCTACCTGCCTCGTCTGGCCGAATCAGGAGGGAACCGCTACGCTGTCCCCATGACAGTGGACCTGGTAATTGTCGGTGCAAGTATTCGTGCCGCTGTATTCTCGGCGCTCCGGGGAGGCTTCCAGCCGGCAGGGGCCGACCTGTTTGCCGACCAGGACCTGTCGATTCCTGCCGTCGCCGTCAACCACTATCCGCAGCAGTTATCCCAGGCCCTGGACAACTGGCCAGGGACCGACTGGCTCTATACCGGGGGACTGGAGAACTATCCCCTGCTCGTTGGCCAGATGGCCAGGAAAAGCCACTTACTGGGAAACAGCCGACCGGTTCTGGAAAAACTGGGACGACCACTGGATCTTTTCCGGCTTTTGACAGATGCCAGTCTTGCCTGCCCCCGCATGGTACTGGAACCACCGGAAACCCCATCAGGCTGGCTCCGCAAACCGATCCACTCGGCCGGGGGCCTCGGCATCCAACCGGCCACGCATGCCGCACCCCCACGCTCTCCCGGGAGAGTTTACTACCAGGAGTATATTCCCGGGATACCGGCAAGTGCCCTTTTCCTGGCAACACCAGCGAGGACAGTACTTCTGGGCCTCACCCGCCAGCTCGTGGGATGCGATTTCACCGCAGCCGCTCCGTACTCTTACTGTGGATCGATCGGACCACTTGCCATACCACCTCCACTCCACTCCGAGATAGAAGCGATGGGACAGCTCCTGGCCGGCCATTACTCCCTGGTCGGCCTGTTCGGAATTGACCTGGTCATCCAGCAGCAACGCCCGTGGTTTATCGAGCTGAACCCACGTTATCCAGCATCTGCCGAGATCCTTGAACGAGCGACGGGCCAGTCCCTGGTCCGTCTCCATGTGGATGCCTGTCGTGGTGAGTCTCCTGAACTTCCGTCCATCTCCCACGGGGAATCATGGGGCAAGGCAATTCTCTTTGCCCGCCATGATCTCACCATTGCTGCATCCTTCCCATCCCAGATAGAAAGAACATTCCCCCACCAGGGGAATTGGCCTTCTGTCGCCGACCTTCCTGCCACGGGTTGGAAGGCGGTGGCAGGACAGCCGATATTGACAGTTTTCGCCCAGGCAGATTCTCTTGCCGCCGTGGAAGACCAGCTCCGCCACCGGCTTAGCCACCTGGAGCAGCTGCTTCTGCCCACAACGCCACCGGCAGCAGTTCCTCATCGCTAGTCTTGCTCGGCCCACTTCCTGCCGGCCAGTCGTGGGATGAATCCGTCCACACCACCGAGCCTGGCAATCCGGTTTATGGCATCCAGCATCAGGAGTGCCTGTTGTTCCCTACCAGTAGCTGCGTTATCGAACTCGCTGACATCCTCCCGCCTGTAAGGATCGCCGATGACCGCCCGCACATCTGCTGTCATAAAAAAAGGGCTCAGCATCGATCCCCGGTAGGGGCTCCCGTCCAGGAACATGGGAAGAACTTGAACACCGGCCCTCTGGGCGATCATCATGGCCCCCGGACGCACCGAGAGCATGAAGTCCGTTGTCGTGTTAATTCTCCCCTCGGGAAAAATCCCAACCAGGAATCCCTGTCGTGCTTTTTCAATGGCCATTCGGATCGCGCCGCTATCTGCTCCCCGCCGGCTGGTCGGGATGATCGGAACCGGCTTGAGGAGGAACGCAAGCAACGGCTTTTCGCAGTATTCCCTGGCGACCATCCAGTAAACCGGACGGTCGAGGGAAACCTGAATAAAGAAAGGATCAACACTACTGCGATGGTTACAGAGGATAATCCCCCCTCCCTTGATCGGCCGGCGGGATGGATGCCTGCGACGGCCCCGCCAGAGACAATAGACAAACACCATGGCAAGAAAAACGAAGAACACCTGGACAAAAGAAAAATCGCTTCGCCGAGAATAACTCCAGGCGAGAATCAGTGGCCAGAGCACAACTGCCAGCAGGAAGAGAATCGCTGCCCCTTCATGCCATGAAGCCAGCATCATGGTCCACCATCCGATCGAGGGAAAAATCCCGGTGCGTGAGGGGAGCTGGCCGTTGTCGACCTTCCAGGCGAAAGATCACCCGGCCAGGCGTGAAATACGGTTGACCGGCAGAAAGCCATCCGACTCGGATCCCGCATAATGATATTGCATCAAGTATGCATCTTCCACGGTGTCCTCGTAGAAGTCACGCAGTACCGAAATCGCCCGAAATCCCAGGTCCCGGAAGAAGAGCTGGGCCGAAAGGTTGGTTTCACGGACTTCAAGCATGATCCGGTTTCGTCTCTGGTGAGAGAGCTTGCTAATCAACTTCTCCACCATGTGGTGTCCCACACCCTGTCGCTGGAATTCCGGGTGGACTGCAAAATTGAGCACGTGCAAGCGGCTCTTGTGAAGCTCATAGACCATGAATCCAACGACTCTCTCGTTAAATTCAGAAACCATCCCAATACAGTTGCGTTGCCGCAGGCAACGAACAAAATCCTCTTCGGACCAGGGAAACTCGAAACACCCCTTCTCAATTTCCAGGACGTCAGGCATGTCACGCCGAATCATCCAGCGGATGTGATCCGAAAGCCGTTGTTTCTGCTTGGAACCCATGGAATCCTTCCCAATCTTCCCAGAATCACCGGTCTCCATTTGCCCATGGAGATGGTGAAAAGTAGCAGATCGCCGAAAGCCTGCCAATACGAAATCTGGGAGGATGTCATCCTGCCACAAAAAACCGTCGAGCTGGATTGAAATCCAGAAGAAATCCGCTCCCACCCTGAACGCCCTTACCGTTTCACGAATGTCACGGTAGTGCCGGCCGCCTGTCGCCTGTTATCTGGAGTGACGTTGATCCACGATCCACGGATCGAACGTAATGCTCCACCGGCAGAAAGCAGCATCAACAGGAACCCTACCAGGGGAGGGCTCAGCAAGAGCCACCAGGCGATTCCGGCAAGGGCGCCCCAGGCAAAAGGCCAGCGGCCGAGCAATTCACCAAGGATCGGATTTCGTCTCACCTGAATGATCCCGGCAAGTACCAGCAGAACCAATAACCATCTCCCCACGGTTGCCCAGGGACTGGATCCCTGTGTACCGGGAAACCGGATCTGTGGTGCAGCACCGCCTGGGGTAGCAGCGAACCGGGTCATTGTCAGGCTCCCTGCCGACAGGGCATCGAACATGTCACCGTACGATGGCGGATAGACTGTCTCCCCGTCAGACATCGCCTCCTCCAGTCCCACTCCCGGATCGATCTGTTGCTGGCGGCTTTTAATTCGCTTCAACTGGGATTGCCCAGGGAGAATTTCCTGCCGGAGCTCCTCACGCACCAAACGCTTCCAGGCCTGTTGGTACTGCCGTTGCCAGGGCACGTACCAGTCCTCACGGCTCACCGGTTGACTGACCGCGGCCAATTCAGATGAGAGAGATTCCATATCCATTAATTGGTCCAGCCGGCCAACCTCGATCGATGTTCCACTGATCGGCTGAATCCCCCCTGTGACTTCTGGCAACCCGGACTCAGAATTCGATAGGATTGCCCAGGTCGTTCGAACCACAGGAATATCCTCCAGCCGGGGGACATCACACAGCCAGGTTCCAGAACCAGCCGCGGTTGCCTCTCGCTTCCCTTTGAAAACCAGTTCCACTCGCTGTGGCAACTGGCTGGAAAAAAGGGAGAGACGAAAACGATCTTCCTCGATGGGCGCCAGGTGGGCAGCCACACCGACAACGTTCGCATGCACAAGCTCACAGCCAGGAGGAACCTGCACAACAACTCGTTCACTCCCTGAGGGTTCCAGGTCCAACGTGGCAACACCAAAGAAACGACCATCCTGACCATGGCGAACCCGGATATCTGCCAGGGAAATCTGTCGATGCCCTCCCGTTTGCTGGACATCACTGATCCGTGCTTCAAAGTCCGGCAAGATTCCCTGAAAGACAAGGAAAGTGTCGTCGACTGAAAAATCGGAGAAGATCTTCGGTAAGGCAGGAATCCTCTGCAGCCCACTGGTTGCCCACTGTACCTGACTCTCCTCCAGTCGTGCCGGCAGGACGAGATATCGAACTGTACGAACGGTATCGAGCAAGAGGATCTCCGGCACCAGAAATGTCCCACTGGCTGCAGGAAGACGAGCGGTAAAACCGACACGTGCCTTCCCCGTGAGTGGTCTGGACGGCGTGAGGATCAAGTGCTGGCGGGATTGCAACGGGATCTGCCGGATCTCGAAAGACATCTCAGGTGCAACCACAATCGATTCCGCCCAGTCTTCCGGGATCTCAAAACGGATCTGGTCAACCACAGCCTCATCGAGAGTCAATTCACATTCCACCGTAGCCATCCACTGGCTTTCCTGCTGGGCAACACGTGTCACCATCGCGGCCCGGACATCCCGGTCCCCGTCCTTGACCAACAGCATGGCAGGTTCCACCGGGGTATCTGCCCGCTTTTCCACTCTCGTGAATTCAGCAACCAGGCGGCCTGGCAGACCCTCAACAAGTTCCTCATTTCCATTCCGGTAGTTTGCCAGATCGGTAATCTTGTCCAATTCGACAATCACGCCATGGTGCCGAAAAACCCGGGTCCTGCTCTCGGTACTCTGGGTATTTCGCAGGCGAATCACGGGGACGGGACACGGCATGTCATTCATCGCCAGTTCCCCCCGGACGACCAGCCTGTGGACATTGGCAACCGGCCGTCCCAGAAAAAGCACAATCCCTTGACCGTCAAGGGATCCGGTACGGACAGGAACCTGGACACCGTCCTGTTCAAGCACAACCTCCTGAAGCTCGAATCCTTCCGGGCTTTCCAACTGCAACTGGAACAGAGAACCGTCACCAATTTCCAGGTCTGCCGTGTACAAGATATTCAGCCGTCCCTGCCTGACATGCACGTCGAGTGATTCGGTCGCAGACAATCGCGGCAAGCGGTCTTTTGTCGCAATATTCCAATCCGCTCCTTCTGAAACACGGAAAGAACGCTGGGGTACTTCATCGCTTCCCCAGTTCTCCACAAATTGCTCCACATCCATCTGCTGAACCATCTCATCAGAATCGACCTGCCAGTCCAGTTGATCTGAAACCGTCACAGCAACAAGCCGGTCACCATACCGATCTGCCACAACCTCCAAACGTGGAAGTTGCAAGTTCCCAATTCCCGAGGCTTCGTTCAGATAAAATGTGGTTTCCAGCATGAAGTCCTGTTGCTGGGGATCCTCCAGTGAGAGCAGAATTGTCTGTTGCTCGTCATTTCGGACCCGTGGTTGTCCTGCCACGAACTGGGCACCACGGGCGGAGACCAGCCGCAGTCGAGGATCCGTTTCCAGCTGGATGTTTTTCACGCTCCCAGACAGTACCTTGAATCGGAACTGGGCATCCAGGGTCACCGCGTTGGGCCGAACCCGCAGCCAGTAGGATGGTTGCACCTCAAGCTGGCTCTGGACAGGCTCCGCCAGGGCATTCTTGGGCCAACGAACCACCAACTCGTCCAGCGGCCCCAGCTCGGCAACCAGTTGACCACTTACTTCGTCGTGGCTCATCATGCCAATACAGCCCGGCAACTGGGGAAGCGGGGCATCGGTGGGTAACTGGAGACGCAACTGAGCATGAGAGACCGCGGGAATGGAGAACTGAATAAAAGAATATCCGTCTTGCTGCTGACGTTGTGGAGTCAACCGCAAGGAAAGTTCATAGCTCCCCGCCTGGTCAACCAGGAATGACAACCGTCGATCCTGGGACGAGATCTCCAGTTGCACGGGCTGTCCATCTATCAGGACATCCCCTACCTGCACCTGGTCAGTCCGGATCGGCAGAAGAATCTTTTCACCATCTTCAAGGACTTCGAGCTGATAGGTCGCCGTGATGACCCCATCCAGTAGTTGCTGCCTGTCGGTAGACCACTCCCAGCCGCTAACGTAGTGCGCCGAGCGAATGAGCCAGCTCTTCTGCCGCTGGGTTAACTGGCTTGAGCGACGATGCAACTCATCAAAAAACTCCTCTGGCACAAAATTATATTCCCCGCTCGGCCGGTTCTCCTCATCCACCGGGATCAGCATCCTGTGGACGGTCACTCGTGAAGTCAGCTGGCTCGCTGCCTTGCTGGTGTCTTCCGGTTCCTGGCCCCATGTCGCCGTCAAACCAAGGAGCCCGAAGAACACGAACAGGACCAGCAGCTGGCGCGGGGCCAACTGCAAGCGGAAGGAAAAATCCTCTCTCCCCGGCTTCTCTGCAGCGAGAACGTCCCGCTGGCGAAAGACTGCCACAAGCTGGGTGACCAATGCGGCCAGCCAGATTGCGGTTGGAAAGGGATAACAGATGGACGGCGCCAGCATGGCCAGAGCAAAACTGGCCACTGCCAGCCTGACACACCACGTGGGGCGGTGAAGACCAAGCCAACTGAAAAGGCCAACGAACAACATGAATACAGCCCAGGCCAGGGACTTCATCGTCACCTGGTTGTAAACCCACAGCCTCACCGGCATCTTGACCTGAAGCGGGTGCCAACTGGTATTCCAGTGGCGATCAGCCTGCCCGGGAGAAGCCGTATCGGCATCTCGATTCCATGGAATCGTCGCAAGTTCCCCATCGGCAACCCAGACACGGGAGTTCATTAAACCATGGTTTCGAACTCTCTCCTGGAAACTCTCCCCCGACGCCGGCACGATGGCCAGGGTGTCACTATTCCATTGCACCGGCAGTCCAGCCAGAAGTGGTGATTCTGCCGAAGTCACAACCACCATTCCGTCGTTCACCAGTAACTGCAGACGGAAGGCTCGCACCAGGGATGACATGGAATGTGCTTCATCCGGAATCCTCGTGGAAGGAGTAACTCCCGATGCCAGCACGGATCGCTGGTCAAACCACAGTTGATGGTCTCCCACGGGCAGAATCTGGCTGGAGAAGGTGACCAGTTCTCCCCAGTCAGCTGGCCGGCCACTCCCAATGCTCCCAAGAAGCAGGGCGTCCAGATGTTGAATCACCTTCGCTGCCTGGTCGGGCCCGGCCTGCAAAACCTGGTTCGACAAGGAACGGTCGGTCACAAACCCCGCTCCTGCATCCTCCTGCCCCCAGAAAGGTCCAAAGAGCCGCTTCCCCACGGAAACAGAATCTCGCTCCCCACTCAAGCCTGTATCCAAATGAAGTGGGTGGTAGCCCGCGGGCAGAAGAAGTTCCCAGCGGCCATCAAGAACCGGGCAATCTGGCTCTGGGGAACGAGCGGCAAGCGTGGTGAAAGCACCCAGCGGCGATGCCTGTTCACGATAGTTGAGTTGGATCGTACAGTAACGCTGGTTTTCAGGAAGCGAGATGCTTGCCGATGGCCCACTTCCCTGCAAGCGATTGACGGCAACGGTCTCCCCATCAACAAGGACATGAAGATCATCCAGCGATCCTGGCAGCAAGAACCGAATCTGTCGCCGGCCTGTGTTTTCCACGAAGTAGCTGACACGGTGATGGACCACTCCATTGGTCGTGAAACGGGACTGCATCATCGCTTGCCATACCACCGCATGGGAGTTTCGGGAATCAGAAGATTCCCGCGAGATAGTGACTTCGCTGTCCAGCGATGGCTGGTAACGGTACATCGATCGGATTGGCGCGTACTTGTCGACTGGAATAACCCGGGGCGGTATCGATTTAAGTCGTACCGTCTCGACTTTCACTTCCCCTTCATCCGTCGAGAGGATGGCCAGTGATGCCAGCTGCGATGTGGCTTCAGGAAGCATCAGCAGGCTTACACGGCTCGACTCCGCAAAAACCGAATCACGTTGTGCGTCCAGCACAAATCGCCTGCTGATGGGATCAGAAAGGATTAACTCCCAGGTTTCTCCCCCGGAAATACCAAGCCCGGCCTGCTCCTGGACCGACAGCTTGCTGGCCGAAATACTCACGGCTGCATCGTCCACTATCTGCCAGCGGATCAACTCGTCTCGGGGCTCACTAAAATGCAAGAGCAGTCTGTTAAGCGAAGAGGATCGGGGAGTACACTCTACCTGGTACCGTTCCTGGAACAGGTTCCCGACAATTCTTGCCTGCACCGCAATCTCAGTGGCATAGCGGGGCTGGATACGGCGAACAAAGAGAGCCAGATCGTCCGCAGCACGGCTATGCCTGTATAGCAGTGCCGCTCCCTGCGCATTGACAGCGGTCGCCTGCTCCGGTGTCACATCCTCCTGCTTTAATCGCTGTAGTTCCGCATCACGGCGGAGCTGCAACTGGAACGGCGGATCGACCCTTATCGAAACCACCTGGTTGCCTTCCTGGACCTGTGCGAAGCGAAGCGGCTGGAGGTTCTTCCCGGTCATCCCAGTGGTGCCCGCAACCCGGTGGGCACGAACAATCACCTGCACAGGATGTTCAGGGCCAACTGCCGTTTTCAGAAGAAGCTGCAACTGGCCACCGGAACCATCCTGGCCCGGAGAAAGAATGTCATAACTGTCAATGGAGGAGACAGGTTCTGTCTCCACGCTTTCCACGATCCATCCTGGGGAAACGACTGCAGCAAGCTCGAAGCGGCTTCCATAGGTCGACGACAGGTTCGCGGTCAAGCGAGCGGTAACACGGGGCGGCAGCACAGCAACCTCAAGAGCCGTCTCCAGTTGAATTTCTTCCTTGCGTCGCTCTACCACCACCTCGATATCAGCCGCTGGCTGGTGCAACTGGATCACACGGGTTTCCACACCAGCCTCCCCGGGAACCACGCGCGTCACCTGCCCCTCACCGACCCCCAGCCGGCTGAGTGTCATGTCATCGGGGATTCGGAGTTGTATTTCTCCCTCGCGCCAGAAAGCGTTCCGCAGGCGCACTACCGGCAGATGCCAGCGGCGAGAAAGCTGCAACTTGCCGGTAGCACGTATCACAAGCTGGTGGTTTTGGCCAAGAATTGGCTCGGGGAGCACGAGCTCATGAGACCCCTTGTTCGGCTGGCCACGATAGGACCAGCGGACCGGTTGCTCTCCAACTCGTGCCTCGAGCAATTCGAGTTCGCCAAGTTCCAGAGCAAGCTGGCGAAGCGGCTCATTGTAGACATCCAGGTTAAGCTGGATCGTGACATCCAGGCCGGTATTCGTAAAACCATAGCTTGTTACCTGGCGGACAAATGTCAGCTGTTCTCTTTGGCGAAATGGATTCTCCGGAGTGATCGTTAAACGGACATGGTCATGTCCCCCTAGTTCCAGGATCCAGACCAGGGTTTCCGATTGACCCGGTGCAGCCGATCCGCCGGAATCCGGAGAACCCTCCTCGGCAGGTACCACAGCCTTGCTGACAATCCCTCGATTGATCCGGGGCGTCACATTGGCAGGCAACTCCAGAAGCAACTGGCTGGTTGGAGATGCAGGCAGATGTAAATCAAACTGAAGCTCGCCAAGCGAATCTCGTCTTCCCTTCAGGGACCAGCTAAAGTCAAGCCTTCCAGGACGCGGCACCAGGCATACCTGGTTCCCGATTGCATCACGTCCGACGACCGCTTCCAGGGGCTCCTGATCCTCTCCGTAGTGCCAGAATGCGTCACCTATCGCCAATCGCATGGGCCGCAGCGGCAAGAGATAGATCTCATCACCCTTTCCGGCAGGACCATCTTCATCCGCAGTTTTTGGTGAATCCTCTACCAGGAGTTCCAGGCGTTCAACCTGAAGCTGGGCCTCACCAGCAACCAGCTGCTCTCCTCCCAGACGCGCCCGGTAACGGGCACTACTGATCCGTACCTGGTCAGCAGACGGGTTTGCCTGTGCCGACCGGTTGATCAACTGGATCATGGACTCCACTTCCTCCCGGCGAATCGGTACAGAGCCCTTGATTAACGATGGCAGATCCTTCGTGGGGACGAAAACACGCCGAAAGAAGAGCGATGCAGGATCCTTGTCCTTCACCACTGGGACCGGTTCTGGAAGCTGCGCGGTCAGCAGAGGAGAGGCACCCAGCACAACCAGCAGCGACAGGAGATATCGCGTGGTGGGGATCATGTCGGATGCTCCGTTGCCGACGACATCTCCAGTGACATGGGAACGGATGCCGTGGATCCACGTGAACCGCTCTCAAGCGAAATAATATCCCGTTCGTTGATTCCGTCCACCGCGGCAGTCGTCCTCCCCAGCAGACGAGATCCCGGGTGAAGACGCCAGAGAAGAACCCACTGCAGAAGTCGGGCAAGTCCCACCAGTCCGCCGCCAAGCAACGCGGCCTGGACAACCAGCAAGACAATTTCCGGCCAACTTGCAGCCGATGCGGTAAGACCGATACCAGCGACAAACAGCAACGAGGGATGCCGGATGCCCGGAAAGTAAATCAACAGTAAACCGACCAGTAACGTCATCCCCGAGACGACCAGCACCAGTGAAGAACGGCGGACTGTCTGGACGGTGAAGGTCCTGACAGGGCCGATCGTCGTAAACAGGTACTGGTTCGTCTGCACCGGTACCGCCTGCTGAACCGACGCATCGATCCAGAGTTCCAGGTCTTGTTGATCCATGTAGGCCTTCCGTCGCCAACTCCAGCCATTCCACAACCATTCCTGTTCCGGTGTCATGTGGTCGGGAACTCCAAGCAGATGTTCATTTCCCGGCATCACCACTTGCCAGAAGATCCGGTCCGCACTGCTTGCGCCAGTAACACGAGGGGGATCCACCGAAACACTGCCCGTCAGATGGTTACCGGGCTCTGTCCAGTACCAGATCTCGATGACCATCTCATCCGTCTGCCTGGCCGATGGAAGCTGGATTTCCAGTGCACCCTGTTCATTAATAACCACATTGCCGGGAGCGAGCGGCTGCTGATCAATGGAAATCCGCAAGTTGGAGGTATTCTGCTGTGCCAGGTTCGGCAGCTGGATTTGCAACCTGCGTTCGGAAGTCGAAACACGCAAGGCCGCTCTTTCATAACGCACGGTCTCGGTCAAGTAGGTCTGTAGCCACAACTGGTGGAGCTGTGTCGTTGCCGAGGCCCCCAGACGATTGAGGCTTAAAAGCAGGGGGAGTGAGTCTGTCATCTCGGTGGCAACAAAAACAGGATCCACCGACTGCGGAAGCCGGCCAGTCGGGCCATCATCCCGTTGCCAGGACTCCTCCCGGGGACTTGCCTGGACCATCGTGTCCACAACAAGTTCGACGTGGTTGTCCTGGAATGTCGTTGCCGAGTCTCGATAGGGAATAATCAGGCCCACCGGGATAGTGACCGGCTGATCGACAAGAAGAGTGGGCAAGCCGACATTATATCGCAGTAAAATGCGGAACTGACCAATACGATCCTGCAGCAGGTCAACACGGATCACACGCCGCAGGTCTCGATCACCGGCAGATTCTTCCGTTGCTTCAGCCCATGGCAGTGATTCCAGTTGCACCTCTCCCTCTCCACTGGTCTCCATGCTCGTGGCATCACTTGGAAGCAGGTAGACCTGGAGATCCCGGCGAATAACCAGGGACGAGGGAACTTCCAGCAATAACTGTTTGATCGGTTCATAGGCAACTCCATATCGCAACTCCTGACGCAACTGGACCTGCTGTTCGTCAACCACAACGCGTGACAGAGAAGCCACCGTTGTGTCGCGCTGCCGAACTCGGAGTCGGGTGACAAACGAAGGAGCAGCAACATCACCTCGGTCGCGATAAACCAGAGGTGCCTGCTGTCGCTGGGGAAGCAATCTCGCTTCTTCCTCGGTCAGCCGTGCCTCCTGGGTCAGCCCCATGATCTTCTCAAGCTGGGGAAGCATTTCGACATTGTCGTCCGGACTCACAATCAACCGTCCAGGGAGAAACGAAAAAACTGTGGACGTGGAAAGGGGATCCGCTGTCGGCCGTGGAACATCAATGATTTCTTCGTTCTCCATCTCCGCACCAGCCAGCACGATACTCCGATGAGCCCGAAACTGGATTTCAAACTGTCCTGGAAGACTTCCACTTGCGGCAAGGATCGGGATGGAAAGGAGCCCCCCATTCTCACGAATCGAATCCACATCGATCAGATCTGCAGGCCTGGAGAGCACCTGATCCAGCGTCCACCCATCCAAACCGGTCTCCAGTACAAAACCGCTTTCCCCACGCACCTGGCACATCAGCGTTGTCTCAAGCTGCAATTCCTCATCACCAACATGAACAAGGTAACGAGGCTCGACGCGGACACGAGTTTTTTCCGGCTGGATCCGGGTGGATAACGCGTAGGACTGGCTGAAGAACTCGAACCTGGCCACTCCCTCTAGCTGCACCAGGGAATCTGGGATTTCATCAACTCGTCGAACGTCTCCATCCTGTCGCCAGTTGAGCGACCAGTTTCCATCGACCACGAAGTCAATAAAACCGGACTGTTTCACAGCATTGACAACCTCCACGCCCTGGAAGGGGATAAACGGTGCGTCACCTATCGATGTCCGTTCATCCGATTCCCCATCTGGAGTACTTGGTTCCGGACGAAAAATCGCCTCCAGCGTCACCTGCAACTCCTCGGCAGGTCGATTGGCCGTAAGCTGAACCCGCTGCACGTTGTTCTGTGGAGTCCCATCGGGTGCCGGCAGGACGGTCAGTCGAAAATCTCCCTGGGGAAGATCAACGACCTGCATGGAAGGGGGCAGTACCACCTCAAAGGAAGAAACCTCTCCCCCGGAACCTGTCACCGTAAGATCCGCATGCATACTGACCTGCTGGGGGCCCTTGATCGAAAACCGGGTTGTCGTACTGGCCAACAGGCGAGTCACGGGCTTCATCGCATCGCGGTCGATCGTCCCCCAGCTGAAATCCAGCTGGCCCCCGGCAAAGTCAAAAATGAATTCCGTCTCCTTTTCCCCTGCCGGCTTGCTGACCACACGTAGATCATCACTGAGTGATTCCACGCCGGCCGCACCAACTTTCAGGCTTGTCATACGAGAGCGAGCCGGCGGACAGGTCAACAGGAAGCGGGCCTGCCTGTTGTTCTTTTCCAGCGGAGCAATCAACTTCAAACTCACCGAGTGTCGACTTCCCTTTTCTGCCTTGAACCAGCACAGGTGGCCCGCTCCATCCTTGTCCAGGGTGAGAAAAAAATCACCTGGTCCTTCATGGCCTGCACCCTTTGCAAGGACTGCCTGGTGGTAACCCACGGGCACGGCAATCCATTCATCCTGTTGCTGTCGTTCAACGATTCGCAAGCTAATATCGACGTCCAGAAGAAGATGATTGCCCTCGACAACTCCCTGGTAGGTCACTTCATCAATCGCGAAGGCCGGGGGTAGTTTTCGGCCCAACAAGTTGCGGCGTGCCTTGTAGATCTGGTCCCATTCTTCCAGCGACAGGTTTGCCACCGGGACCAGGTTTCCCTCGGAATCACGAAGGTAGATAATCTCCGTCAGGGCCTCCCGTACGCCCCCGGCTTCCGTTTTTTCTCCCCCTGCTGCTGCAGCAGGGGTGCCCGCCTGGGCAGGGTCCGGTTCCTGGGCCGATGACGATGGATCCTGGGAAACTGCTGTGAAAAACAGAAGCCCCGCCACGAGGATCGCCACTCTCCGGCAGCTATAGTGAATTGTTTTCATCGAAGACCAAACCGTTTACATGCATCCGCTTCACTGGCACGAAAACAGCATGCCAGCTGACACTCCCAAGCCGGTTCTTCCATTCTAGGCACGCAGCGAATTCGATCAAAGAGAATCCCTGCCCTTGTTTACCTGGAATCCCTGTCACGGAAGGTTTTCCACAGTCCTATAACCGGTATAACCGTCACGATCACACACCAGCAAAGAGTTCCAGCAGCGACTCGTGCAGTGGACTGGTGGCACCGGCCAGCATGTCCGGTCTGTCAATCTGAAATTCCCCGCCATCCAGGCTCGTCACCAGCCCCCCTGCCTCTCGGACAAACAGGATTCCAGCTGCCACATCCCAGGGCTGGACACTGCTGGCCCAGTATGCATCTAGTCGCCCACTGGCCAGGTAGCAGAGGTTCAAGGCAGCAGATCCAATCCGTCTTACTGCACGGCAGTGGTGCAGGGCCCGCGCAAAACGGCGAACCTCCCATGACTCATCATCGATGTTCGCCGCGAAACTGACTGCCACCAGGGCCTCTGACATCTTCTCTGTTGTGCTGGCGGTTACCGGTTCTCCATTGAGCAGCACTCCCTTTCCGGCCGTCGCAGAAAAAAGCTCATCCCGGACGGGATCGAGAATCACACCAAGCCGGGGAATGCCTTGCTGCCAGAATGCAATGGAGATCGAGTAAAATGGCAACTGGTGGACGTAATTCGTCGTGCCATCTATAGGATCCACGATCCAGCAGTTCTCCTGGGCCGCGATCCAGGATTCTGTCGTTGAAGGGCCGCCTGCCGTGCCAGCATCCTCCTCGCCAAGAAATGCATGGTCAGGAAATGCAGACTTGATCACCCGCGCGATAAGCTCCTGCGCTGCCAGATCCACATCCGTCACCAGGTCCCGCGGTGCCTTTTCCCGGGTGGCAAACTGGCCTGCCCGCCCAAGCAGAAGCTGGCCGGCCTGGCGCACCGCCTGGAGGGCAATGTCCTCGTGTACTGCAAAATCGGTATCCGACAAGATAAAAAACTCCCACAAGATCATGTCCATTCCCGTTCCACAGGGTTCGGGAATATCAAGTGTCTCATCCACGGTGGATCCGTTCACCTGGCACGGCAATGCCCGGGACACGGGACCACGGTTGGGATCAATAAGACACCTGAAAACAGCTGCCAGCAAGGCCTCAAAATACTCTCAACCGCTATTTATTATCACAAAAAATGGCTTCCCGGGAACAACTTTGAAGAACGCAAGTATGGACACAACGACCTTTCGTGTTATGATCACAAGTGATGGGTGTACACGTTTTTCTCTTTTCAAGAGACTGCGATTTGTGCCCCAACTGGCGGGTTTTTCCGTTTGGTTGAAATCGACAGTCAACAACGTGTGATACCTATCGGCCTCTTCTCTGTTCCGGCCCCGCCGTAACACTTATTGTGTGCGGCGGGGTTTTTTTTCTGGAACACTAGCTTCCAAGCGGGCAGTCCGCATCTCGGAACTGCATGAAAATCCCCTCGGCTAAATGCTGGTCCGCATCCCGGGCAATCAACCAGGCCTGGATCCGTGAACGCCGGATTACCCCTTTTTCAAGCTGGTGATGCATGAGCTGAAGTGTCCAGGCCAGTTCTCCTGCCACCTCCGGCCCCCAGCCTAGTTCCCCGGCTCTCAAATCAGCCGGGTGAAGCATTTCCAGGTAGCTGAAATCACGGTCACTCCAGCGGCAAAGGATCGCGGCTGGAGATTCCAGGATTATTGATCCGGGCACCCTCTCAACACGACTCCAGCCCATCGCGTCCGCATCCAGGACAAGGCATTCATCCACCTGGCCTGTCGTTCCAACCGTGACAACGGGTTCTTCCCCCGTGGGGTTGTTCTGCACGCTGATCAATAATTCCAGACCGACCGAAGAAGGGTCCGCCTCCAGCAATTGCCAGCTGGTCTCCAGCGTGATCCCCTGGTCGCTTTCTCCGGCATAACGACAGACCAGGTCATTTCCTCGCGTGTATTCGTACTGCCGGACGAGTCCGGTATGTCGAGCGTCGGCAATTGCCAGCCATTTCTTCCAGCCAAGCGGGACTCCCGAAAAAGACGCCCCGACCAGACCACGTGAAAGCTGATCCAGCGGCAGGGCGGCAGAAAGCCGTTGCTGTTTCAGTTGAGCGGAATCGTTGTCCAGCGTCCAGATAGTCACATGCAGCTCACAATCAGAGAAAACTGTCACCTGGTTCCAGCTTCTTCGTGGAACATGGAGGATTAACTGATCAACCGGTCCAGAACCTTACCACCCTGATCAGTAAGCCGGACATCCAGTCCACGGAAGTTGTGAGTCAGCCTGTGATGATCAAAACCGAACAGGTGAAGAATCGTCGCATGCAGATCATTTACATGGACAGCATCCTCGACCGGTGCCCAGCCAATTTCATCCGTCTTTCCGTAAACCTGCCCCCCCTGGATACCTCCACCTGCCATCCACAGGCTAAAGGCATAGGGATGGTGGTCACGCCCGGTGTTCTGTTTGGAACCACCACGGTTTTCCCCCAGCGGGGTACGACCAAACTCGCCGGCACAGATGACCAGGGTCTCATCCAGCATGCCACGGCGTTTGAGATCCTTCACCAGGGCTGCTGCTGGCTGGTCCAGCATGCCCGCGTTATAGGATATTTCCGCGTCCAGGTTACTGTGATGATCCCAGGAGGCATGCATCACCGTCACACAACGAACCCCTCGTTCCACCAGGCGCCGGGCCAGCAGGCAGTTAGTCGAAAACTGCCGGTAAACATCCGCCCCACCACCCCGGAAATTGTTCTTCTCCGGCTCCGCCCGTGTCACGCCGTACTCGTCCAGCGTCGCCTTCGATTCGCTGCCAGTGTCAATCAGTTCGGGAGCAGCCGCCTGCATGCGAAAAGCCAGCTCGTAGGCGTTCTTGCGGCTGGCGATTTCTGGATCATTCATCAGCTCCAGCCGCCGGCCATTGAGCCTGTTGATTGTCTCCAGGCCCGCCTTCTGCATCCGGCGATCAAGGCCCGTCGGGTTGTTCAGGTTTAACACCGGTTCCCCCTGGGAGCGGAACAGGACCCCCTCGTAAGTCGACGGCAGGAACCCGCTGGTCCAGTTGGAGACACCACCACTGCTTCCCCGTCCAGCCGTCAGCACCACGTAACCAGGCAGGTCGCGTGACTCACTTCCCAGGCCATAGTTCAACCAGGACCCCAGGCTGGGGCGACCAAAACGGGGCACACCGGTCGTCATCATCAGCTGAGCCGGATGGTGGTTAAAAGCATCCGTGTGCATCGAACGCACCAGTGCAATATCATCTGCACAGCTACCGATATGGGGCAGCACATCCGCTAACTCCATCCCGCATTCCCCATGGGGAGTAAATTTTCGAGAACTCCCCATCAGGATGGCTGATTCTTTCTTGATAAAAGCGAAACGCACCTTGTCGGTAATGGACTTTGGAAGCGGCTGTCCGTTGCGTTCCTGCAAGATTGGCTTGGGGTCATAGAGATCGACATGACTTGGGGCCCCGGCCAGGAAAAGAAAAATACAGGACTTGGCACGGGGAGCAAAATGTGGCGTTCTAGGGCGAAGCGGATTTGCCTTGTCCCCTCCTGGAACCCCACCAGCCCCAAGAAGCCCGTCCTCTGCAAGTAACGAGAACAGGGCAATCCCCCCCAGCCCACTGGCGGAGGAGGTAAAAAACTGGCGGCGGGCCTGACGCATGACATGTTCATCATGAATCATCGCATTTTTACTTCCAGACAATCCAGACATATTCTTTTTCATTGCCTCCATCCTCATTCCACCATTATTCCCTGCTGATGAATTCATCCAGGTTCAAGACCACGCGGCCCAGGACAACCCAGGCGGCCAGTTCGGCCATCTCCGTGCCATCGGAAACCGGTAAGGAACCAACGATCTGTTGTGCTGCCTCCGGCCGTGCCGCCAGTACCTTCTGCTGGTCCAGGTAATACTCCACCAGGGCCTCCTGCTCCTGCGACGTGGCGGGCCGTGACAGGCAGACCAGCAGTGCAAAATGCACGCGGCGGGTGATCGTCTGTAAAAGATCGTCGCCTGCCGGATTTTCTGCCATGATACGGCGCCCAAGTGCCTGGGCACATTCCACGAAGACCGGGTCATTCCAGATCGTCAGGGCCTGCAGTGGGGTATTGCTTGTCTGCCTCAGTGCCACACAGACGTTGGAGTCCGGGGCATCAAATGTCATTAACATCGGATAGGGCGAGGTCCGTTGAAAAAAAGTGTAAATCCCTCGCCTATAACGATCCTCGCCACCACTGGTATTCCACTTGGCGCTGCCCGCATAGGTCAGGGAAGAATACTCGTTCGGCTGTGGCGGATGCACGCTGGGACCGCCGATCTTCTGGCTGAGCAGATTACTGGCATCCAGAGCCAGGTCACGAATCACCTCCGCTTCCACCCGTCGGCGGGACTGTCGTGCCAGCAGGATATTGAGTGGATCCTCCCGAGTGAGCTCTTCCCGGAAGGCGGAACTCTGCCGGTAAACCGCCGAGGTCATAATCAACCGGTGGATATGTTTCAGTCGCCATCCACCTTGCTGAAATTCAGCGGCCAGCCAGTCCAGCAAGGCAGGGTGAGATGGGCTGTCTCCCTGGCTGCCGAAATCATCAATCGAGTTCACAATGCCACGACCAAAATAGCGATACCAGATGCGGTTGACCGTCACCCGGGGGGTCAGCGGGTTCTCCACGGCAAACAGCCAGTGCGCCAGGTCCAGCCGATCCGGCCCCTGCCCCTTCTCCCCGGCACGTGTACGGAGCGGTGGCAGGATGGCAGGTGTCTCGGCGTCGACGGGAACTCCCTTGGTCAGGAAATCTCCCCGCACGTGTACATGTGCCTGCCGGGGATCCCCTTCCACAACCGCCTGTGCTTTTGTCTCGCTCGGCTTGGGAGCCTTGGCCGCATGAGCTGTCAGGGCGGCCTGCAACCGCCTGTATTCCGGGTCCACCAAACGGAAGTAGTCCGCAAGCAACTTCGCCTCCGACTCGTCACGATCTTCCGGGGCCTTGCCGAGTGCCTTGACGATCCCTGAATCGAGTCCCTCCAGGGCCAGTTTTGCCGGACTGGCCGTCGCCGAAAGGCGAAAATAGCCCAGGTTGTGCGCCTCACCTGTTTCATACTGCTGGTCAAGAGTAACGGTGACCTTCAATCCTCCTTCTGTGACGACGGGCTCGGCCAGTTCAAAGACTGCCACGTGCCGCTTGCCAAACTGGGGTGATACCGCCCAGCCATCGTCGGGCTTGTCGTTGATTGACTGTCCGATCGACCAGCTCTCCTGGGAAAAATCCGCAAAAGCACGTTTCAGAGGGACTGCCTGCGGTTCTCCTTCCCCCTCCAGCGGGTTGACGCTGCCCCTCACTGTCGTGAGCACGAAGTTCCCATTGGCAGCCCGTCCCGGCCCCTTCATCGGCAAACTGTCATGGGGCAGGACCTCCAGCCTGATGGCTCGAAGGTTGCCGCCGGGAAGGGGCGCCTCGATGGTGTAGGTATCCGATTTCTGGTTCGTTCCACCTGCCAGAATGGAGGAATCCGGCTGAACGGCAAGTTCCGCACCATGGGCACTCCTGGCAGAACTGGGCTGCAGCAGCTGCCATTCCAGGGCCGTGTCCCGCGCACCCGGCTCCCAGGCGCGCTGGGCAGTTGCCAGACCATTTTTCTCGTACTCCGCTAGTGGCACCGTGAACTTCACGTGCTCGGCATCATAAGCCTGCCTGGCCTGGTCATACGTGGCCTGCTCGGCAGCGGTGGGTGCACCGATATCAGTTTCATTGATGTTGTTAAAGAACGCATACATCGAGTAGTACTCGCGCTGGGAAATCGGATCGTACTTGTGCGAGTGGCACTGGGCACAGCCGATCGTCAGTCCCATCCATATGGTCCCGAAGGTATTGATCCGATCCACGGTTTTCTTGACGCGGTCCTCTTCCTGGTCAGTCCCTCCCTCGGTGTTATGGAGCGTGTTGCGGTGAAAACCGCTGGCAACGCGAGCATCGACTCCCGCTTCCGAGACCATGTCCCCGGCAATCTGGCTGATCGAGAACTGGTCAAAGGACATGTCCGCGTTGAGCGCCTCGATGACCCAGTTCCGGTAGCGCCAGGCATGGGGACGAACACGGTCTTTCTCGTAGCCGTCACTGTCCGCATAACGGGCCAGGTCAAGCCAGTGGCGTCCCCAGCGTTCCCCGTAATGGCGGGATTGCAACAGCTCTTCAACAAGCTGTTCATAAGCGTCGGGACGTTCGTCCGTCAGGAACTTCTGAACCTGCTCCGGCGAAGGGAGGAGGCCAAGCAGGTCGATCGAGAGCCGCCGGATCAGGGTCGAGCGGTTGGCCACCGGCGAGGGCCGCAGCCCTTCTTTCTCCAGGCGTGCCAGGACAAACCGGTCGATCGGATTTCGCACCCAGTCATCCTGCTTGACCGGCGGAAGTGCCGGCCTGGCCAGAGGCTGAAATGCCCAGTGGTCCGATGCCGCTCTATCATCCACTCCATCGGGCCAGGTGGCGCCCTGGTCAACCCAGCTACGTAAAAGCGCGATCTGATCCCTGGTCAATGGTGTCCCCTCACCATCCGGGGGCATCCGACCACGATCCTCATCCAGGCCGGCGACCAGCACCAGCAACGAACTGGAGCCTGCCTTGCCAGGAATCATCACCGCCCCCTGGTCACTTCCCTGAAACGCCTGCTTGCGGACATCCAGTCGAAGGCCCCCTTCCTGTTTCTCCTTCCCATGGCAGGAGTAACAGGACTTTTTCAGGAGCGGCTGGATCTCGGTGAGGTAATCCACCGTGCGGTCCAAGGCAGCCGGAAGCTGGTCTGAATAATCCGTCGTCTTCTCCTGGGCTGCCACCGGTTGCAGCAGCAGGACAGAGAGCACGAACAGGATTCCTGACAGGAACACCCGTGAAACACGCGAGGGAAAAAGCAGGCTGTTGTTGGAACGGTATGGCACGCTGATCTCCCTGAAAAACGGGTCGCAAGTGTTCAATTTAACGGACAGGTCGATTGACCGTCAATCAAACCGTACACAACGAGCACCACGGGACGGGGAGGTTGTTGACAACCACCGGGGGAAAACTGAAAACTGACTTCACCCGCACGTGCCGGCACTGAAATCACATCCCCTGCAAGGTCCCCATGTCCGAACAACTACGGCAGCAGATTTACCAGGAACTTGATTCGCTCATCCTGATTGATCCACATACTCACATTAACCAGCTGGCTCCCGCTTCCACCACGCTGGCGGACATCCTGGGCTACCACTACTACACCGAGCTGACCCACTCGGCAGGCCTGCCCCGCGAGCAGATTGAAGAGGAGGGGATTGACCCCCGAGAAAAGGTAGCCCGCCTGATGACACGGATGGGGCCTCTCTCCAACACGATCCAGTACAGCTGGTTCCTGGAAATGGCCCAGCAGCTTTTTGGTTTCGAGGGAACCTTCATCGACGAGAGTAACTGGGAAAGCGTCTATGATGCGGCCACCGAAAAAATGGCGGCCCCCGACTGGGCCGAGCAGGTTCTCAGAGAGAGCAAGCTCGAGGCGGTCTTCCTGACCAACGACTTCGATGACCCGCTGGAGGGATTTGACACCGGCATCTATATTCCCTGCCTGCGAACCGACGACCTGGTCTTCAAGCTGGCAGAACCATCTATCCGAATGCGTCTGGAGCAGGCGACCGATTGCGTGCTGAGCGATGTGGCCTCGCTGCGGCAATCGCTCTCGGTCCTCTTTGAGCATTTCACGGCACACCAGGCCCGTGCCTGCGCCATCTCCCTGCCACCCGACTTCATTCCCCGCCGGGTCAGCGAGGGACGGGCCGAGACCGCCCTGGAAGCCCTGCTGGGACAGGATACCGGGGCCGATGCCGGCCACCTTCAGTCCATTGGCCAGTTTGTTTTCTGGACACTTGCCGAGCTCTGCGACCAGCACCAGCTCCCCTTTGACCTGATGATCGGTGTCAACCGCGGGGTCTACCCGGGTGGTGTCTACCAGGGACAGGATCTCTATGACAGCCGGGTGTCACTGATTCAATACGAGGAACTGTTCAACGCTTTCCCGGCCGTGACCTTTCCCATCTCGGTCCTGGCGAGCGTCACCAACCAGGAACTGACAAGCTACGCCTGGATCTTCCCCAACGTTGTCACCAACGGGCACTGGTGGTACAGCAACACACCGACTTTTATCGAGCATGACGCCGCCGCCCGGCTCGAGGCGGTGCCACGGACAAAGCAGATTGGTTATTACAGCGACATGTACAAGCTGGAATTCGCGTTGCCCAAATTCAACATGTACAAGCGAATCCTCTCCAAGATCCTGGTGGAGCGTTTTGTGATCGATCGCCGATGGAGCGAAGAAGATGCCGTGGACCTAGGAAAACAGGTACTGCGAGGCAACGTGGAGCGGATTTTTCAGGTTGGCGGGGGCGGATAGGACAATTCTTTGGGAAAAGTGTCTCCCCGACGTGAACCTCTGTTCTTTCTCCTCTGTCTGGTCTGTTAGTGGAACAGAGATAGACGATGGCCACCGTTTGGCCTAGAATATTTGCGTGGCGCTTCACGGCGCCATGTTAAAGAAACGTTTCCAACCAGGAAAATTTCGATGTCCAGCACGCTTGTCAGCATGACAAACCCGCTTGACTTTTCTCGCCTCGCGAGCAAAGTGGCCGTCGCTGTACAGAATTTCCTCGATGGATTGCAACTCTTTATGGATCGGCATCGCGATCGGACCGGTCGCCGGATGAGCCGTGACCATGAAATCCATGGTCATCGCCATCACCGGCAGCACCGTCCGGTCCGCTGGATGCAGCCCCAGGGCATGTATCACCAGCGGCCGGCGATGCAGCCGGTCCCGGTGAAGCTGCTGGCCAACCGCCAGCGTTAAGCGACAACCGCTTTTCTTTTTTCTTCACCGCAACCCGGCAGTTCGCCGGCTGGCCACGGCCCCTGGTCCATGGTCTCGCTGGTCGACGCCGTCCTTTTCTCCACACACACGAACTTATCCAGAAAACGAGAACCGAATCATGAACACAAAAATTCCAATCACTGCCAAAAGAGGCACCCCGGAACCACCGACCACGTCATGCCTGGTCGAGCAGGCACAGGCCGGTGACCGGGGTGCCTTTGGGACACTCTACGAGCGTTACACCAGATACGTGCAATCGATTGCCCTGCGCATCCTGCGTGACGAGGGAGAGGCGGAAGAGGTCTGTCACGACGTCTTTATCCAGGCGATCGAGAAGCTCGGACAGCTCAAGAACCCTGCCTGCTTCGGCGGCTGGGTCGGGGCCATCGCCTATCGCAAATCGCTCAACCGAAAGCTCAAGCGACGACCGCTTCCAATGGGGGATTCTCCGCTACTCGACTCGCCCGAGAGGAACATCCCGCTGTCAATCGATAACGTACTGGCCAGGGAGCGAGTCGACCTGATGCACGCCGGGCTGGACCAGCTCAGCGTAATGGACCGCAGCACGCTGGTCGCCTTTTACCTTGACGGCCAGACCCTCCTCGAGATGAGCAAGGACTTCGAGGCACCGCTGGGAACCATCAAAAGGCGACTCCACGTGGCCCGCAAGCGACTTGCCAGAACCCTGGAACCGACGATGGCGGTCTAGCGATTCCATCCAGCTCCCGGCCGGTATCCGGATCACGCTACTGTTGTGGTTCGGTCATCCGCCGGGGGTCGAGGGCCTCGCCGAGCGTCTCCTCCGGCAGCAGTTCCTTCTCCTGGCACAGCTCCCGGATGGTCTTGCCCGTCTGGAATGCCTCCTTGGCGATCTTGGAGGCCATCTCGTAGCCGATATGCGGGTTCAGACTGGTCACCATCGAGAGACTCTTCTCGATCGACGCCTCACAGATCTCCGCGTTGGGCTCCATCTCGACCACGCAAAATTCCACGAAGGCATTGCTGGCAGCGGCCAGAAGCTCGATGCTCTCCAACACCGCATGCCCCATCACCGGCATCATGATATTCAGCTGGAACTGTCCGCCTGCCGCACCACTCATCGCCACCGTCTGGTCATTCCCGGCAACGCGGGCTGCCACCTGCATCATGCTCTCGCTCATCACCGGGTTCACTTTGCCCGGCATGATTGAACTGCCAGGCTGCCTCGATGGCAGCGTGACCTCGTAAAACCCACAGCGAGGCCCGGAACCAAGCAGGCGGATATTGTTGGCCACGGTGAAAAGGCTGGTGGCAATCGTCCGCAGCAGCCCGTGGCATTCCACCAGGCCGTCCCGCTGGGCATTGGCCTCGAAATGATCGGCCGCCTCCCGGAACGCGATACCGGTCTGTGCGGCCAGTTCCTCGCTCACCCGGTGGCCAAATTCCGGGTGCGTGTTGATCCCCGTGCCGACAGCGGTCCCACCGACCGGTAGCTCGGTGACCGCCTCCACGGCGCGTTCAGCTCGCTCAACAGACAACCTCAGCTGCCGGGCAAAGCCGCCCAGTTCCTGGCCCAGGCGGATCGGTGTCGCATCCATCAGGTGCGGACGGCCGGGCTTGAGAATTCCATCCCAGGCCTCCGCCTTTTCTTCCAGTGCGGTGGCAAAGCCCTCCAGGGCCGGGATCAGCTGGCTGCGGATCTCGCAGCCGACAGCCACGTGAATCGCCGTGGGAAAAGTGTCATTGGTACTCTGCCCCATGTTCACATGGTCGTTGGGATGGACTGTCTTTTCCGCTGCGAAGCGGTCCCCCCCCAGCAATTAGATCGCACGGTTAGCAATAACCTCGTTGATGATCATGTTGCTCGACGTGCCGGAACCGGTCTGGAAGACATCGACCGGAAACTGGTCGGCCATTTTTCCCTCGGCCACCTCACCACAGGCACCCAGGAGAGCCTCCACCTGCTCGTCGGTAAGCGGGTTCTTGCCACTGCCGGTCAACTTGCCCAGGTCACGGTTGGCAACGGCAGAGGCGTGCTTGACCTTGCCCATGGCACGAACCAGCGCGGCCGGCAGGGGCCATCCGGAGACAGGGAAGTTATCCACGGCACGCTGGGTCTGCGCACCGTAGTAAGCCTCTGCAGGAACCTGCACATCGCCCATCGAATCGCGTTCCGTGCGAAAACCGGTCATCACGTTTTCCTTTTCCATTTTCCTCGATGGACCTGTCCCTTGGACGACTCGTCCACTGGGTGGTCATCATAGCCACTTGATGGACAACGTCAAAGCAGGTCTGCAACTATCCGCATGCACCTCACCTTTTTACAATGGGGCAACAGCTGCATTCCAATCCCGCACCAAGAGGACATACCGATGCCTGGACCTCCCGGGAGAGATGGATTCCGTTTTGTCCTGGGAACCTGCGCTGTGACCTGTGTACTTCTGGTCTTTAACGGGGTCCTCGTCGCCAGCATCTATTTTCACACCGGTGACACCGACAGTGTTCTGGATCGCTATCCCAAACTGACCCAGGCCGTTGTTTTCATGGCACCCATCGTGCTGGTCATCATCCAGTGGTGGATCATCGACGTTGTTTCCCGGATCCTCGCCCGCCGCCGCGAAAACAGGACCGGTTCATGATCCCGGCTAGTCCGCTTCAGGAAGTCGCTTCTGCAGAGCATCCGGTATCCAGTCCGCCTTGATTCCCAGGTCGGCCAGCAGGACCTGGGCACTGTTGTAGCCCGGCATCCCCGTGATGTTTCCACCCGGATGACAACTGGATCCACAGAGGTACATGCCAGGCAGGTGACCACGATAATGACCCGCCCCTGGAAAGGGACGATGAAATCCCATCTGGCTCCTGGTCAGGGCCCCAACCAGCAGGTCCCCAAACCGCATGTTCGGCAGTCGCCGCGCCGTGTCCAGTGGACTGCGAGTCGTGACATCCAGCAAATCGTCCTGCAGCGACGGTGCATACTCCTTCCAGGTCTCGATCATCTGCTCCCCGTGCCGGTCTTTTTCCTGGTCCCAGCGGTCTGCGTTCCCGGCAAGTTGATATGGCAACTTCTCCCACATGAAGGCGGCATGCATGCCCTCCGGTGCCTGCTGTGAATCAAACCGGGTCGGGCATGCCCCCCACATCACCGTGGGAGGAATCGTCCCCTTTTCGTGGTGATCGACGATCTCCAGGAACTGCTCGCTCCTCTCCAGCCCCAGGATTACCATCAATGCCTCGTCCAGCTCGGGACAATCTGCTGCCGCCGCATAGCGAACCGGTGCTTTCAGGTTCAGGTACGTCCCAAACAGCGGCGCCAGGAGGTTATAGCGATAGTCGCCGGCAAGCTGCCGCCACTCGGCCGGGATATCGGCGTCATCAAACAGTTCCAGGAACGTCTGCTGGGGATTGAGTCCGGAGGCGATAAAATGCCGGGCACGAATCTGCTGTCCCTCATCCGTCTCCACGCCCACGGCACGGCCTCCCTCAACCAGGATACGAGTCGGCCGGGACTCGCACTGGACCTTTCCCCCGGCCTCTTCCACCGCCGCAACCAGCGCCCTGGCAAGTTGCCGGGATCCCCCCAGGCACAGCTGGGCGAAGGCATCCGCAGCCAGGAGCTGGGGAATATGATGGCCAAAGCCAGGTTCACGAAGATCGACCTCCCTCAGGCCGTTAAAGAAAAGGAGCCCCGCCTGGACGGCCGGGTGTCGAAACTCCCTTCGCACAAACTCCAGCGGCGAGAGCTCACTCACCTCGAGCAGTTGCCGGCCGAGCGAGGATCCTGACAGCAGGCGGGTTCTCTCCTCCGGCGGAAGGGGTGGGGACTGGGCCTCGGGAACCAGGATCTGCTCGACGATCGGCTTGAAAGTGCGGCGCCAGCGGACGAGGGTTTCAGCATCCTGTTCATCAAAACGGCGAAAGGACTCCACGGTTCGTTCAAAATCAGTCCACCACTGCAGGCTCTGACCATCCCGGCAGATCAGCGCCACGTTCAGGTCCGGCTGGACATACTCGGCGCCATGCCCCCGAAGGCCGAGATCCTGGTACCAGGGAAGTTGATCAAGTCCCCGGTGAAAGAAGGCATGGGTGTTATGTCTGAACCCGCTTCCCTGGGGAAGTTCCTCGGTTGTCAGGCCGCCCCCCGGTTGGCCGGCCTGTTCCAGGCAGATCGTCTCCAGCCCTGCGCGGCCGGCATAGGCCTGCAGGATCAGGCTGTTGTGGCCGCTCCCCAGGAGGATGCCATCGTAAGTCTCGGGCATTCAATCACTTTCCATGTTTCACAAGCTGCGGGCCTGCTCCATCGGCGGTCACTAGATGGTATACTCCACTCCGGCCGAAACCACAAAACCTTGCAGTCCCGCTGACCCAGTTCGAATCTCATCCTGGAGCCCGGTTCATGAACAAGACCTACCTGACACTCCAAGGTACTGAACAAGCGCTCGTCAATGCAGCGTCCACGATCTATGCCGGCTATGTCCAGGCTGGCAGGGTTCCAGAGGGAGAAGAAGCACACTGGATGAAGCGTTCGGTTACCGAATCCCTCGCCATCGCCAAGGCGATCGAAGAACTCACTATCGCCGAAGGCGAGATGGATTAATCGACTTAAGACAAGAGGAGATCCGCCGTGAACCCACAAACCGATGACACGCTTAACCTGCTGAAACACACACGACGTGAATTTCGTGAGCGAATGGAATCGGGTGAGTTGAAGGCATGCATCATCCCGGTCGCGGCCACCGAGCAGCACCTGGAACACCTGGCGATGGAACATGACTGGCGAAGCTGCATGTTGATCGCCACGGAAGTTGCCCGCTCGCTGGCGCCAAATGTCCTGGTAACTCCGGTCATGAATATCGGGATCAGTGAACACCACATGCGGCATATCGGAACGCTGACGGCGCTTCCCGGGAGCTGGCTGTCGGTACTCTTTGACAGCATTCGCAGCATGCATCACGCCGGGTTCAATAACATCCTGGTACTGAATGGTCACGGGGGGAACGTGGCGCCCTGTGAGGGGATGTGGGGCCAGTTCCTGCAGCGTCTGGAAATCAATCTTTTTTTCCACTCGTACTGGGACTTCCTCGATGACGAGTTTGCCCAGCAGCACCTCGAGTCAGGTCGCTGGCCGGGCCATGCCCAGGAGTTCGAAACCGCCGTTGCCCTGGCAGCGTTTCCAGAGAACGTCCGTGTCCAGGCGATGCAGGAGCAGGAGGACAAGGAACCACTACTGGCAAAGGCAGAATCAGGGCAGGTCCTGATCGATGAAATCGTGAAGAATACGGCAGAATTTGTTGCCGGCATGATCGACGGCAGCCAGGTAGCAGAGATCCCGGAATTTCACCCCTAGTCTCGACCAGGGTCTTACTCTTCTGGTGTCACCAGCGGAATAACCTGGCCCTTACTGTCCACCGAGAAAACTGAACGGGCATGTGAATCGGCGACAATCATCTTACCCTCCTGTCGGCTGATACCGACCGGGTTCACCAGCGGATCCCCGTCAACCAGTTTTTGCGGTTCACTGCCCTCGACCACGTGCCAGATGGCCTTACCCAGGCCGTCGGTCACGAAGGCTCCGCCCTCCTGATCCAGGACAATGTCGTGTGGCAGGCGGAAGGGGCGGCCGGTCACCACCTTGTCAAGACTGCCGTCCGCAGCAAGCCGCTGCACCGGGTCCACTCCTCGCGAGACAATCCATGCGCGCCCATCTGCATCGACCGTGATCCCCGTGGGCGCCTTCACCATCGCTATTTTTTCTGGCTTGCCACCCTCAAGAGCAACCTTCCAGACGCAGTGAAGTTCCAGGTCTGTCACCAGCAGATTACCATCTGCCGTGACGGCAATTCCCATCGGAATGCCGATCCCACCGGCTGTCAAAGCGGTCGGTTCTTCCCCATCGGCATTAAAACGGTAGACATCGCGGGTTGCACTATCCCCCGCCAGCAACTTACCGTCCCCGTCGATCGCCAGGCAGCGGACGGCGTTGAGGGGTGTGCCAAACTTCTTTTTCGCCTGGTAATAAACCGATGTCGTGCCCTCCCGCAGCCGCCAGATACCTGGTAACTGGCGATCCGCAATATAGATGTCCCCGTTGGCTGCCGTTGCCACGGCAATCGGATATTTCAGCTCGGCCCCGCGTACGACTCCACCAACCGGGCCAGCTGCCGTCACCAGCACCACCAGCAACAGAATGGGCAGGCGCAAGGGAGAACACTTAAGAACAAAGTCCATGATGGCGAATTTCATAGGAAATCACTTGAAAGGAAAGGACGAGACGGGATTGGCTGAAAGAGAAGATTCCTACTGCTGGAAGATTCTACCTCATCGGTAGCTGAGAACCGGGTTTTTGATGAAATCCGGACAAGAAATCCTTCTTCATCCATGGCTTTTCCATGACGAACCTTATCGAAGAGCGCAAGCCAGAGAAAAGAAGCATGGCTTCTCCCTTTCCCGGATGAGTGAACCAAAATGTCCGGTCTGATCGGTTGATTGGGATGTCCAGCAGTTTTGTTGAAACAGATATTTTTTCCATCTGCCTAACCCCCAAAAACAGCCGGGAAGCAAGGAAAAATTGAAATCTCGTCCGGTTTTGCGGTTTTTCATGGTTTGTTTGCTCGACATTTCCACGAAAAATAACCGGATCCCATTGTTGCTCCATCATTACCAACAGCTAAACTAGGGGCGTGGAGCTATTGTGGCTCGAATTTTTCGAGGCCGAGATTTGCGAGGCTCCCGGCCGACGGGCCGGGAGCTTTTTTTTTGCGAATGTCATCTTCGGTGCTTCACCAGTCACTGGTCGACCGTTTTGCAGCCGCCGGTTCTCGCACTCGCCCCTGAACCGTTACGGTATGATAATCCGTAAGGGGATCATACGAGGGGAGTATCGAGAGTGTTCATTTCCCTGGTGATTTCGCCACCTCTGCATGAAAGGCGCCAAGGACCAGATGTCTGAAAGAACTGCCTTACGGCCAACACTCCCTTTGCTGGCCTGCCTCTGTGCATGCATGATCGGCCTGGGAATGGCAAGTTGCCGGAAGGAGATTCCTGAACAAGAAAATCCCCAGCCGGGCCAGGGGGAGATAGAAGACAGCTCTCTTGACCTGGCCGCTGCTCACCAGCAGATCGAGCACTTCTGTGGCGATTGCCATGCCGTGCCAACCCCGGACCAGTTTCCCCGCGTTGCCTGGCCGGACGAGATCGACCAGGGTTACCGCTTCTATTATGAATCCGGTCGCACCGATCTGAAGGTCCCCCCGCGACAAACCGTGCTTCAGTATTACCAGCAGCAGGCTCCTGACACGTTACATTTCGAATCTCCGGATCAGAGCGATCCCGGCCCAGTTCGATTCCGCACAACCACGCTTGCTTTTCCCATCGAGCAGCTGGGCACAGAAGAACTCCACCCCCCTGCCATTGCCAACGTTCACTGGGTCACCCCGGCCGACTCGATGCCGGCACTCCTGGTCTGTGATATGCACTCGGGCATCCTCTACGAAGCCCGGCCGAATAGAAAAAAAGGACATCTTTCCAGGATCGAGTCTTCTATCCATCTTGAACACCCCTGCCACACGGCAGCAACAGACCTGGATGGCAATGGCCTGGCAGACTACGTCGTTGCCGACCTGGGGAGTTTCCTTCCGGAGGATCATCAGAAAGGAAAGGTGGTCTGGCTGCGGCGCGATTCCAATGGGAACTTTAAATCCAGTACTATCATGACAGGAATCGGGCGCGTGACCGATGTTCAGCCCGCGGATTTCGATAATGACGGGGACCTGGACCTCGTCGTGGCAGAATTTGGCTGGCGCAGCACGGGGCATATTCACTACCTCCAGAACATGGGAATGAAGGACGGCACGCCGGTTTTTCAGGCACACATGCTGGATGACCGGCATGGCTGTATCCAGTTGCCTGTCGTGGATCTGGACCAGGATGGAGACACTGATTTTGTCACCGTCATCAGCCAGGAACACGAGACGGTGATCGCTTTCCTGAACCGGGGTGACGGAACTTTCCGCCAGCAGGTCCTTTTTGCGGCAGATAACCCTTCCTTTGGTTGTAGTGGAGTGGAGGTGGTGGATCTGGATCAGGATGGAGATCCAGATCGCGTTTTTACTAACGGGGACATGTTTGATCTCTTCTACGTGGTTCCTTATCACGCCGTGCACTGGCTGGAAAACCAGGGAGAGGAGGGCTGGAAACATCACCATCTCACCCAGCTCCCCGGTGTTCATCGTGCCGAGGCAGGGGATCTGGACGGAGATGGAGACCTGGATCTGGTCGCCTGTACCCTGATTACCGAGCGTGCCATGGGGGAGATGAAGAACAACCAGTTTGATTCCCTGATCTGGCTGGAACAGGTCAGCAAGGGAGAGTTTGTTCGACATCACCTGGAAAGTGACCAATGTACTCATGCCACACTGGAACTTGCCGATTTTGACGGGGATAGTGATCTGGATGTGGCCGTGGGCGAATTTCGAGAAACGTCTGAATCGGTTCGAACGGATGTGACGATTTGGTGGAATTCGACGGTAAAAGACCGATGAATTCTCCTCTTTTCCACCCTTCCAAAGCAGATTCCAACAATCACCATAACCTACGATTGATCGGACTTTCTCCCCTTCCTGGAACACCCTCCCCTGGGCATGACGACAGCATCCGACAAGTCGAACAACAAGGAAAACACCTCCCGGGGTGCGGCGGAAGAGGTGCGGTCCACCCCAGAGCCGGCTGCCGGTAAAAGGCCAAAGAAAAAACGCCCTGCCAGGCGGTCGAGGAAAAAGAAACCGGAAAGAAAACGACCTGGATGGGCACGTGCTCTTCGCAAGGCCGCATCCTGGGTGGCCATTCCCTTCCTGCTCCTCCTCGCCTGGCAAGCCACGATTCTCTATTCCCAGATGAAAACCCGATCGCTTATTTCCAATCGGGACCCGGAAGAAGCACGTCGCTGGGTTGGCTGGTCCAATAAGTTCAGTTTTCGAAGCAAGACAAATGAGTTTCTCTTGGCTCGATCCTGTCGCAAGATGGGCGATTACCAGAGCTTCAACCACCACCTGCTCAGGGCCCATGCGCTGGGGTATGACCCGGTCGCGTTGCAGCGCGAGGAATGGCTGGCGATGGCCCAGTCCGGTGTGCTGGACAAGTCGGAACCGCATCTTTCGGATCTGTTGCTGGATCCTCGTGGGGACGGCCAGGAAATACTGGAAGCCTACGTGATCGGTTATCTCCTGATCCAGCAATACACCGGTGCCGAGGAACTTCTCAAGGGCTGGGCAGATTCCTATCCACACGATCCTCTTCCCTGGTACCTTCGAGGAGTTGTTTACAGGGATCTGAGCCAGTGGAAGAGTGCCGAATCCGCATTCCGGCAGAGCCTGGAAATTCAACCAGATTACTACGAGGCGTCCTTTCAACTGGGAAGCGTCCTGCTGACACTCAAGAAAACAGACGAAGCAATCGAGTTCTTTGAAGTCGGGTCGCAGGATGCCACGCTGCACGTGGAGTGTCGCGTGGGACAGGCACATTGTTACCGGCTGCTGGGAAAACCCAAACAGGCTCGTGTCATCCTGGATGCCGTGGTCAAGGATTACCCCAACGACCCTGCAGCCTCCCTTGAACTCGGTCGTCTTGCACTTGATGAAGGCGATTACAAGACCGCCGTTCACTGGCTGGAACCCCTGGTTCGCAAGGACTTGTTTAACACGGATGCCCGTTACACGCTGGCCTCCGCGCTTCGCGAAGTAGGCCGAGTGGAAGATGCACAGGGACATTTTGATGCGGTCACCGAAATCAACGACCAGCTTGCCAACGCCAGCCAGATGTCCGAGGCCATCAGCACAAGGCCAGAAAGTGCCGAGGAGCGGCTCAAGATCGGTGCAATCTACCTCGAGTATGGCTCGGAGTCCGATGGCCTGTTCTGGATCCGCAGTGGCCTCTCGGTCAATCCAACACACCGTCCGACCGTCGAGGCCTTGTTGAACTACTATACAAAAAAGGCCGTAGAAAACCCGGAGAAGCCGACCTACCGTTCCACGGTAAAGAAGTTCGAGAAGATGCTCCGGGAACTACCACTCGAGAACAGCAGCGATAAAAAGAGTACAGCGACCGAGGAGGCGAGTGACGAATGAAACGCACAAAACAGCTTAGCCTGGCCCAGCAGCCCGCCGGGGCCAACTCTCAACAGCAGGCCTGGTCTCTGGTGGCAACCATCGCGGCACTCCTATGTGGCTTGCTGCTCGCCACCGGCTGCAACCAGCAAAAACCGCCTGCCCCTGGAGTAAAAGATCCTGTTTCAGCCGATAATCCTCCTCCTCTTGGCGATGGAGGGGACACGGGATTCAACCAGCCCAGAGGCGACATGAATGCCGGTTCAGACCGTGTCGGACTCGATATTGTATTGATGGAAGTCACCGACGACACGGCTGTGGATTTCACCTATCGCAACGGTCGAGAGGCAGGCAATAACAGCATCCTTGAATCGCTTGGAGGAGGCGTTGCCATTTTCGATTTTGATCGTGACGGGATGCTCGACCTGTTCCTTCCCGGGGGAGGCCGTTACCAGGAAAAAGATATCTCCGGTCTGTCAGCCGGTTTATTTCGCAACCTGGGAGAATGGAAATTCGACCGGGTTTCCACAGCGGCCCAGGTTACCCAGGATGAACTCTATTCCCACGCCGCACAGATCGGCGACTTTGATAATGACGGTTTTCCCGACGTCCTGGTAACCGGATACGGGGCACTCCAGTTGTTCCACAACCAGGGGGATGGCACCTTTCTGGAAATTCACTCCCAGGCGCAGCTGGAGAGTGGATCCTGGAGCAGCAGTGCCGGCTGGGGAGACTTCAACGGGGACGGCTTCCTTGATCTTTATATCTGCAACTATGTGAACTGGTCGTTCGACAACCATCCCAACTGCCCGGGGCCGGATCCAGGCCAGATAGAGATCTGTCCGCCCAAGAGTTTCGAGGGACTTGCCGATGTACTGTACTTCAACAACGGTGATGGAACATTTCGTGATGGAACAAGGGAATCTGGTGTTTACATCGAACGCAATACCCGCAAGGCGAAGGGACTGGGAGTGCTGGTCGGTGATGTTGACCTCGACGGAGATATGGACATCTACGTGGCAAATGACACCGAGGCAAACTTCCTTTATCTCAACGACGGGAGTGGCACCTTCCAGGAACTGGGCCTGCTCCATAGTGTTGCCTTTGATGCCATCGGCGGTGCCAACGGCAGCATGGGGATCGACCTGGGAGATTTCAACGGTGACCTGTTACCCGATCTCTGGGTGGCAAACTATGAACAGGAATCTTTTGCCCTTTACGAGAACCGTGGCAAGGGAAGTTTTCTGCACGTCAGTGACAAAACAGGCGTGACCAGCCTGGGCGGACTCTTTGTCGGTTTTGGAACCCTTTTCTGGGACCTCGACCGGGACGGGGACGAGGACCTGGTGGTCGCCAATGGACACGTCATCAAGTATCCCGCCTCCAAGCGAGTCAACCAGCTCCCCTTGCTCCTGATCAACGAGGATGGCCGGCGTTTCATTCGCAAGAAGTTCACACCGGGGGATGGCTACTTCGGCACTCCCCACTCGGGCCGGGGACTCGCCATCGGGGACCTGGATGAGGATGGGGATGCCGACCTGGTCTTTTCCAACAACGTCCAGCCCGCCGCAATCGTGGCGAACCAGACCTCCAACCAGAATCACTATATCCGGGTCCAGTTGATTGGACGGGCCGGAAACCGGGACGCCGTAGGAGCATCACTCGTGCTTCACACGTCCGGCGGAGACCAGTTGAGGATGATCAAGGGAGGGGGCAGCTATCTTTCCCAGAGTGAGCCTCGCGTCTACTGGGGAGTCCCTGAAGGCGAGGATGTCACGGGCCTCACCGTAACCTGGCCAGGGGGTACGGAGCAGACCATCGCCAGCATAAACCTGGATGAAACAACCGTGCTGCTGGAGCCCCTGGAATAGAAACCTTGGAGCCGACAGGGAGGAAACCATCGTGAACAACGAAACACCCGACGCCCAGGCGGATCAACAGCCGGTGATAGAGGAATCACTGGATGAGAATGCGACCGAACCCGACGACAGGGTCGAAGCTCCTGTCGAGCAGACGGTTCAGTCCTCGTCGGCATCCATCTGGATTGCCATTGCCCTGCTGGACGTGGTTTCTGTTTTTGTCCTTTACATGGGGGGCAGGGATCCTCTCACTCCTGATGATCGCTTCGCGATGGCCATGCAAGCGATTCGAGACCGAAACGCACCGGTCGTCGTTACGCAGACCCGTTTACTGGACAATCAGGAAAGCGGTTATGAAGGAAAAATCCATGTCCTCAAGGGTTATATCAGCCTCTACATCGATGACTTTGATACCGCCGTACTTGAACTCGAGAAAGCGATCGAGAGCGAGGACGATGAGATCAAGGCTGCCGGGTTTGCGCTTGGCGGGGAGTTGATGCACAAGACAAATTCAGACGACCAGGCGGTGAGAATGCTATCCAACGCAATCCAAATTGACCCCACCTACCAGAATGCACACCGCTTGCTGGGAGCCATTTACTACGACCTTGGCCTGATGCAGGACGCCGTCCAGCACCTGAGGCAGGTCTCCCTGCTCGCCCCAGAGGATTCAACCCCCCACCGTTTCATGGGCTTGATCCATAAGGATTACGAACAATATCGCCTGGCGATTGCTGATTACCATGAATCCCTCAAGCGTGATCCTTTCCAGCCCGAGCGGGAAGCGATCCTGGTGGAACTCGCTGAATCCCATATCAAGCTGCTCCAGTTCCAGGATGCCCTGGCGACACTCGACCTGGCGTTGGAATCCCCCAGGGTGCTTGGCATGAAAGCCGACTGTCTTCGCCACGGCGAGCAAATTGACCAGGCCTGGACATTTCTCAACAGGGCCCTGGAAATGAATGAGACCCAGTTCGATGCGCTCCTGCTCAAGGGCATCTTGCAACTGGAATCCAATCAGCTTGACGAAGCCCGCAAGACGCTGGAGCTTACCGTCAACTTTTACCCCCGTGACGACCGCTGTCGGTACAAGCTGATTGAAGTCTACCGGGAACTGGGGGAAACCGAGTTGGTAGAAAAAAACATGGAAATTTACGAGCCCCTGCGAGAACAGCGGCGCCGTTTTTCCGAACTGAATGTCGAAGCCGTGCAGAAGCCAGATGACGTCGAAATGCGCTATGAACTGGGATTCCTGGCAGATGCCCTGGGCAAGGAAAAGCTTGCTGTTTCCTGGCTGCGAACAGCGCTGAAAATGGATCCCAGCCACGAAAAGGCAGCACAACTGCTACAAGAGATTATGCGACGCCAAACCAATCGTCCCTGACCGTTACAAGTCGTACATCCTGAATAGGAAATTAATTGGCGCAGACGATTTTGAGACCTACCATAAACTGGTATCAGGATTGATGTTTCGGACGTCGGTTCTGTTAAAACCAAAAAAATGCTTTCTCGTGATTTTTCGATGGGCTTTTTTGATCTCATCAGGCCGTCCAATAAAGAAATTTACTGGAGTATCTTGAGAATGAAAAATTCAACACCAAAGCGACGTGGCTTTACTCTCGTGGAATTGCTTGTCGTGATCGCCATCATCGGCATCCTGGTCGCACTTCTGCTCCCGGCCGTGGCTGCCGCGCGCGAAGCCGCACGCAAGATGTCCTGCCAGAACAACCTCAAGCAACTGGGCCTGGCGACGCGGACATACCACAACACCTATGGTCGATTTCCGCCCCAGGGCATTTACTACTGGACAACGGGTCAGTCCAAGAATGCCCACACCTGGTATAACACCAGCCGGGGGAGCGTGTTCGTCAAGCTCCTGCCCTTCATGGAGCAGGATCCGATCTACAACCAGCTGAACTTCTCGCTGGCGGGAACGACAGACCCCGTACGGTTTGCACCGCAGAGGGATGCAAGTGGCAAATGGTATCGTGCCAATATCCTGCCGTCGTTGATCTGTGCGTCAGCCAACATCGATCCTTACCTTACTGGCACCAACCCCCAGACCGACCCGGCGATGACCTGTTACAGCCCCAGTATCGGGGCTAACGCCATGGGCTCGCGTGGAAACTGGTGTGTGGATTACCCGGGAAATACTTTCGGAACCGGGCCGCAGAACTTTGGTAACGATGCCCGGGGCTACCGGATCTCTGGTGCCTTCGCACGTGGCCACTGGGCTGCCAAGTACCGCGATATCACCGATGGTGAATCCCAGGTGATCATGCATGGTGAACAGTTACCCTCGAAGGGGGATCATGCCCGCAGCGGCTGGTTCTACTTCAACTCGAACTGGACTCCCACGACCGGGCCGATTAACTATCCCATCGTGGGCGTTGGAGATACCGGGTTTTCCTGGTCCAACCCCAACCCGCCTATGAATCCGGCGAGCTGCACCCACTATGCGAACTGGATGACCTCCGAGGGTTTCAAGTCCGCTCACAAGGGTGGTGCCCAGTTCGTATTCTGTGATGGTTCTGTCCAGTTTCTCTCCGAGAACATGGACTACCTCACTTACCAGCGACTCGGAGACCGCCGGGACGGTCAGCCGCTGGGCGACGAGTGGAACACGAACTACTAGTCCATTCAGAACCAACAGGACATTCTGACAACCGGTACCCGTCCCTGTGGCGGGTACCGGTTTTTTTCAGACTCCAGGCCGGGACGGTCACTTTGCACGAACCACAAGCGGGATTTTCCCGTACCCGGTAGAGCCCCTTGACGATAAGATTCTTTATTGACCACATCGATCCAGGACCGAAAACCATGAATGACAAAAAATCTTTCCAACTCTTCCATGATGATGGAGAGGAAACGAAAGAAGATATCCAGGAAAGCAAATCCAACGCTCTTTCCATCGTCATCCTGCTGCTGGTGATCGCCGGGGCGGTCGGCGTGCTTGTGTTCGCGATCACACGCCAAAGCAGTGAGCCTCCATTGCGAATAACACAGGATCCAAACCTGAGAGAACTGGAACCTCGCCAGTTCATGATCGACCTGGTCACAAATATCCGGGGATTCAATGATCTTCTCGAATCAACAGACGAGAAAGATGCTTTCATGGACACCGAGGTCGCTTTCGTTGACTTCATTGATGAAATGGAAAACATCGCCAACCAGAGCCTGGGACCGAGCAAGGAACCAAAAGAAGAAGAACGCGAGGAACTATATAAAATGATGGGCGAGCTCGAGATCGAGATCATTCGTCTGGAGGATGTCGGGCAACTGAAACGTTCCAACCGGGAACTATGGGAACTAATCGACCCTCTCTACACCCGGTTTGAATCCGCGATGCGGATGGTACCGCAGGTACCCCCGGCAGGAACGAAGAGGCTTCCTCCAGTCGAAAATCCCGAGGGCGAGAATCCCGAGGGCGAGGACACGGAATCCGTACCGGACAAGCTCAATGCCTGCTGACAATGATCCCCGTCAAGGCAGCCAGTCAGGGGCGGTGGAGGATGTACTGAATCTCCTGGATGTCCAGCATGCGATTTTTGATGTAGTCACGATCTGCATACCTTTTTGCGCCACTTGAAAGTGCCATCACCAGGATTGTCTCCTCCTGATGACCATAGGGTGGTGGCAGATTCAGCGCCTTCTGGAAATGCTCCAGTGCGCTGGACAAGGGTGGATCCAGCCTGACGGAATCTGCCGGTTCAAGACCTAAAGGCATTCCCTGCTCAAGCTTGTCCCAGTACATCTGGCAGATCGCCCTTTCAAAGAGCAGGTCAGCCACATAACAGTGATTTATTGCACGTTCTCGAATGACAAGCATCTGCTCTTCAATCTCAAGCTGTCCCTTCACCAGCGCGATGGCATTTCTCCCAATCTGCTTTCGTTGCGGCTCGGTTCCAGCACTCTCGTTCATGGAGAGTCTCATCCCAACGATTGGAAAACGGTCCTCGGGGTGAGAAATCGACATCCAGAACAGACCACTGAGCAGGCCCATCGGCAGCAGGAAGTAAAGTGCCTGCCGTGCCAGTACCTTCCCGGCCGGCAAAGTGCCACTGCTCGTCCACCAGGAGGACTTCTCCTGGTCCTGCTGCGTCTTTTCCACAAGATCCAGGTTCTGCTGGTTCTCCTTGTGGCGGAGTTTCCAGATGAAACCGTCATAGTAGTAATGCAGCAGCGTCGATGTAAAAACGGTCGAGCCGAGAACAATCAGAATCGCCGTGGTCACTCCCCCCTGATTGAGCCCCAGAAATGGGAACCAGAATGACTTGCCGTAATCAGTCAGCAACGCTCCATAAATCAAACAGACAAGAACATAAGCCACCATCACAATGCCAAGAAACCCTCCTCGAGAGTTGAAAAGGCGGGTAAAGCTTGATGAACGAGAGGCCCCCTCCCGGCTGGCAAGAACACGATTGTACTTCCAGACGATCGCCAGGTACTGCGACACATGAACCATGCCGATCGCGGAAAAACCCATGCTGAACGTCCAGTCCGGAATCCACTTTTCCATCAGGGGGTTGGGAGCGAAGGTCATGTACATGACCGAGAAAGTCACCAGCACCAGGAGCAATTTCACGGTACTCACGTAGTACCCGTTCTTGCGACACCAGTGGATGTAGTAAACGTAACCGGCCGTCATCGCCAGGGCAGCCACAAGCGATGTGGTGAGTAGGATGCCATAAATGCTGCTGTTGAGCAGGAACAGAAGCGGGACACCAAAGTGCCTGTTGAAATCATAGATCAAGTCCGGCAGCCAGCCCGTTGCGGAAATCATGCAGAAGATGAACCAGGTCGCACACAGCCAGTAGTCCATCCGTGCGGCCATCGACCGGGGCGCCCGGTTGTGACGGTCGTAAATCCTCATGAAACCATAATGCTGCATGAGGAAATGCCAAGGATCCCAGATTGTCAGGATGATACTGAGGTAGACGATGTATTGAATCGGGAAGCCCCGGATAACCAGGTAGCTACAAAGCAGGATCGAGGCCGTGAAAGGAAAAATCGGGGCCAGCACCAGGTTCCAGCGAAAACGCTTCATCAGGTCCCGGTCGCCATAGATACGGATAAAAGTGGGGAAATGGTGAGCCACATTGAAGATCATGAAGATCCCAATCACCGCCAGCTGACCACGGATCCCTTTACCAAAAAGGTAGAAAGTACCGATCGCCCAGAGCAGGCCCAGCAGAGGGGCTATCACGATCAAGAGGTAATCGGGGATCGGCCCCAGCACCCAGTTTTGACGTGGTCGCACCGAGTCAAGCGAGCCTGCGACAGGTTTGGACATACGAAAAGTCTCTTGAGGAGCCCAGTGTTGAACCGGGAAAGAACAACCATTCCATAAAAGTCTGTTTCAGAATACCTCAAACCACTTATTGCGACAAAGCAGATTGCCAGCCATTACATTGTCCCACCTGGAACAGACCAGCTGTCAGTCCCAAGCAGCGGTCTATAATGGAATCGGCATTTGCTGATGGAATCTGCCGATATTCCCTTTATCCCTCCACACCCGGTAGGCCAGGCTATTTTCGTCTTTTTTACCAGCATGCAGAAATGAACGATACGAGACCATCTAGCAGGTCAAACCCTGCATGGAAAAATCGCTGGGGCATACTGGTCCTTCTAACGAGCATGGTCGTCACGGCCATGCTGGCCTGGTTCCCCAGGCACCAGCCAGGAGAAAATACAGGACAGCTGAACCTGTCTGGCCCCGCTCTTCCACTCCCCTCTCCTCCCACAAGCGGATATGTAGGAAGTACCGCCTGTCGTGACTGCCACAAGGAGATCCACGACACCTTTGCTCGCCACCCGATGGGGAAGTCCATTTCCCGGACCGGCCAGGCATCCTCCATGGAGGACTACACGGACAAGAGTAGTTTTTCCCGCGGAGGTTTTGATTACGACGCCAGGGTAAAACCTGCCAGCGGAGGCGATGTCATGGAGGCATTCCACCACCGGGAATCACTCCGGGGCCAGGATGGGAAACTGGTTTTCCAGCAAGGTGTCAACATTGACTTTACCGTTGGGTCAGGATCCCGGGGACGGTCTTACCTGTTTCAACGTGGATCCCTGCTGTTTCAATCGCCTCTCACCTGGTACGTAAAAAAAGGCATCTGGGACCTGGCACCTGGCTACAGGCCTGCCGACCACCTGAGATTTGAACGACGGGTCGACGATGACTGTCTTTCCTGTCATACCGGGCAGGTCAACAGCCTGGCAGACCTTGAAAACCATTACGATCCGGCGAAACCTTTTCACGAGTTAAGTATTGGCTGTGAACGCTGCCATGGTCCTGGTAAAGAGCACGTTCAAATGCACCTGGACGGACCAGTGGGAGAGGACCCTTTCATTGTCAATCCGGCGAAGCTCGAACCTCGCAAACGCGAGAGCGTCTGTAACCAGTGCCATCTTGCCGGCCTCTGGCGACAACCACGATTTGGAAAGTCTTTTCTTGACTTCCGCCCCGGCCAGGACCTGAGCGAGGCCTGGACTGTCATGGTCCAGGGCACGGGTTTTGACAAGCAGGGGGATGTCAAGTTCACCAGCCATGTGGAACAGATGCATAGCAGCCGATGTTTCCAGGCAAGCGAGGGAAAGCTGGGCTGCATATCCTGTCACGATCCTCACCGGACGCCGGCTCCTCAGCAGACCGAGACCTTTTACCGCACGCGCTGCCTGAAATGCCATACGACAGACGGGTGTTCCGAGGATGAAACAGCCCGCACTGCCAGGGGCAACTCCTGCATCCACTGTCACATGCGAAAAACGAACGTCAACAACATCGCCCACTCGTCAGCGACGGACCACCGCATCCTGAGGAGTCTCTCCGACCACATATCGGCAGACCAGAAAAACGACCTCCGGTGGGAATATTTTGACCATGCTGATCAACAGATACCTGACTGGGAACGAGGTCGCGCGGACGGAATTGCTCTTTACGTCCAGTCCACGAAAACAAGTAACCCGGATTACCTGCAGCAGGCACGCGAAAAACTCGTCGCCAGCACGCGTATCGCCCCGAATGACGTCGAGGCACTGCTCTACCTGGGCGACATCTACCTGCTGGAGAAAGATTATGAATCGGCAGGGAAGTGCCTTGCCGCTATCCTCCAGTCACACCCAGCCCACGAGCTGGCAATTCAGAAGATGGCCTATGTCCTGTTCCACCAGAACAAGCTTGAAGAAGCCAATCAGCACTTCCAGAAGCTTGTCGAATTGAATCCCTGGGCATCGGATCGTTACGGCCCTTATGCGGAATCCCTGGCCCGATCAGGAGATATCGAGGGTGCGATTAGCGCTTTGGAGCATTCCCTTGAAAACAACCCGACAAACTACCGCTTGCATCTTTATCTCGCCAATCTGCTTGAAACCTCGGGCCGCCAGGACGAGGCAGCCGAGCGTCGTCGCTTCGCTGCCAGGCTGGCCGATCTTGTTCGTCCCGAACCTGGCAACGGAATGTCCCGTCCCACGAAAATCCCTCCTGATCCGTCACGCTAGGAAGAACTCTGTCCCATGACCGAACCGGTACTTCGTCCATTTTCCGAGGATGACCAGGATCGTGTGATCGCCCTGATTGACCGGGTCTACCACGAATATGGAGACCGCCTGTGCCTGCACGCTGCCGATCGAGACCTGACCGATATTCCCGGCACCTATCTTCAACCGGGTGGCTCCTTCATCGTGCTTGCTGGGGAAACGATCCTCGGTAGCCACGCCATGCTTCCCCTGGATGTGGAGAATGGAACCTGTACGTTCCGTCGGCTTTACCTCGACAGTTCACTGCGAGGGACCGGCTGGGGGGGGAAACTGATGGACTGGGCCATGGACCATGCCCGCCGTGAGGGATTCAGGAGAGTGGAATTCTGGTCCGACACCCGATTTACCAGGGCCCACCATTTCTTTGAGCGGATCGGGTTTCAGCGTGACGGCCGTACCAGGGACATGACGGATGGCTGGCTCCCCTACCAGGAGTATTTCTTCTGGTGCGATCTTGACCTCACGGAATCATCTCCAGGTTCCAGCAAAGAACCTGATTGACACGCGGATTACCACGTCCGATCATGGTCAGAGCAGGGCCTGTCCACCAGGCCCGATCCTTTTGATTCCACCGATAAGGAATAGCATCGTGTCACGCATTGCCCATTCTCGTCTCCCGGCCGGCCTCCTGTCCCTCCTTGTTGCGACACTGGTTTATGTCACGCCGGAGATGGACGCTGCAGAACTGAAAAAACTGGTCACCATCGAGGGAATCACGCAGTACGAACTGGACAACGGGCTCCAGGTGCTGCTCTACCCGGACGAATCACGTCCCACCGTGACGGTTAACCTGACGGTCTACGTCGGTTCACGACACGAGGGATATGGGGAAACAGGGATGGCCCACCTGCTTGAACACATGCTCTTCAAGGGAACACCAACACACAAGAATATCCCCAAGCTGCTCACCGAGAAGGGGGCCCAGTTTAACGGCACAACATCCCTGGACCGCACCAATTACTTCGAAACACTGCCGGCCAGCGATGAAAACCTGGAGTTCGCCATCAAGCTGGAATCCGACCGGATGATCAACAGCTATATCAAGGGAGAGGACCTGGCCTCGGAAATGACGGTGGTCCGGAATGAATTCGAACGAGGTGAGAATTCCCCCAGCGGCATTCTGATGCAGCGGATGCGAGCCTCCGCCTTTGAATGGCATAACTACGGAAAATCGACGATCGGGAACCGCAGCGATATCGAACGTGTCCCGCTCCCCCGCCTGCGCGGGTTTTACCGCAAGTACTACCAGCCGGACAACGCGATCCTGGTCGTGGCCGGGCAGTTCGACGACAGCAAGGCACTGGAGTTGATCAACAAGCATTTCGGTGCCATTCCACGTCCGGAAAGAGAACTGGACAAGACGTATACCGATGAGCCCGCCCAGGACGGGGAACGGAGCGTGACCTTGCGTCGGGTCGGTGATGTCGCCATGGCAGGCCTGGTCTACCATGTCCCGGCGGCTGCCCATCCCGATTTTGCCGCAGTGGATGTACTGAGCTACATACTGGCCATCGAGCCGGCAGGGCGGCTCTACAAGGCCCTGGTGGAAACCAAGATTGCCAGCACCATCGTGGGAGGAACCTTTTCCCTTCACGATCCGGGAATCATGGTCTTCTATTCTCAGGCGGTCGAGAAGGACAACGTGACACAGGTTCGGGACGTGATGATTGCCGAGATCGAAAAAATAGGCGAGGAGGGAGTCAGCGACGAAGAAGTGCAACGCGTGGTCCAGCAGATCAAGAAACAGCGTGAACAGACCATCACCAATACCAGCCGGGTAGCGATCCAGCTTAGTGAATGGGCCTCGCAGGGGGACTGGAGGCTGTTTTTCCTCTACCGTGACCGGGTGGAAAAAGTAACGGCCGAGGACGTGCAGCGCGTGGCCAAGCAATACATGCGGCCTAGTAACCGGACCGTGGGACTTTTTCTCCCCACCGAGAAACCCCAGCAGGTAAAGATTCCCTTTACCCCGGATATCGCCGAGATGGTCAAGGACTACAGGGGCCGGGAAACGATCGCCCAGGGGGAGAAGTTTGACCCCTCCCTGGAGAATATCAAGAAACGAACCGTGCTGGACCAACTCGAGGGCGGTATCCAGGTCGCCCTGCTGCCCAAGAAAAGCAGTGGTGAGATGGTCGTCATCAGCCTGCAGCTTAACTTTGGCAACCTGGAGAATCTCAAGGACCTGGATGGAGCCAGCGGATTCCTTGGTTCCCTGATGATGCGGGGCACCGAGCAGATGGATCATCAGCAAATCCAGGATGCACTGGACAGCCTGGAAGCATCCCTCTCGGGCAGCAGCGGTCTCGGCTCGCTGGGCTTCTCGGTCAAGGTCAAGAAGAAGAACCTGGGGGCCACGCTGGACATCCTCAAGCAGATCATCCAGACCCCGACATTCCCGGAAAAGGAACTGGAGGTCATGCGCCAGGAGCAGCTGACCCGGCTCGAAGCGATGCAAAGTGACCCCCAGGCACTGGCAGTCAACCTGATCCGGCGAAAACTGTTCCCCTACGAACAGGGGGACCTGCGAGCCGATCACACGATCGCAGAGCAGATCGAGGAACTGAAGTCTGTCCAGATGTCCGATATCCGCAGGCTCTATGACGAGTTTCTTACCAGCACCTCCGGGGAACTGGTCGTCGTGGGTGACTTCGATCCGAAAGCCATGCAACAGACGGTCGAGTCCCTGCTGGAGGGAATGTCGGCATCCCAGAAGTACATGCGAATCCCCAGGCAGTCCTTCCTGAAAGTCCCGGGAAGCCACGAGAAGATCAACACCCCGGACAAGAAAAACTCTATGTACCTGGCAGCCATGCAGATACCGGTGGGCCGTCTGCACCCGGATTACCCCGCCCTCGTGGTCGGCAACCATATCCTTGGGGGCGGAAGCCTCTCCTCCCGGCTGGCCGACCGGGTGCGGCAGAAGGACGGTCTCTCCTACGGCATCGCTTCGATGTACAGTAGCTACCCACAAGAAGAGCTGAGCCGTGTCATGATCTACGCGATCTCCAATCCGGAAAATTCGCCCAAGGTGGTCAAGGCCATTGATGAGGAACTGAAGTTATTACTCAAGGGTGGTGTCACAGAAGATGAACTGACCCGGGCCAAGCAATCGATCCTGCAGAGCAATATTGTCTCCCGTTCTTCCGATGACGGCCTGCGAAGCCTGTGGGGATCCCTCCTGGCCAGCCAGCGAGACATCCAGACCACCAGGGACCTGGAGCTGAGTATCGAGAGCCTGACCGTGGAGCAGGTCAACGCGGCGATGCGAAAATATGTCAAGCCGGAGAAGCTGATTATCGTCACTGCCGGTGACTTCCAGCAGTAGCGTTTCCTAGCCGTAATTCAGCCGGTCACCCAGGCCGCGCGAGATACTGACATCGAGCAACAGCGGCTGATCCGACCTGATCCCTTTCTGGAGCTGGTCGCTCAGGGCATCAGCATCCTCCACACGATGGGCTTCCACCCCAAGGGACCGGGCCAGTCCGACAAAGTCAATTTCCGGCTGGTTCAAATCCAGCCCCTCGAATTCCCCCTGTTCGGCCTGCGGCAATTTCAGCGTGCGGGCACAGAGCTTGAGGATGTGGTACTGGGAATTGTTGCAGATGACAAAGGTGACCGGGATCCTGTAACGCGCCGCGGTCCAGAGCCCCTGGATTCCGTACATGGCAGCTCCCTCTCCCAGGATTCCAACCACCGGGCGCCCGGGCCACGCAAGCTGGGCTCCAATCGATACCCCCAGGCCCCAACCAAGCGCCCAGCCGCGGTGGCCGAAGTACCCGCTGGTATTTTTCAGGGCACCAAGACGTTCCAGCGTGGTGTTGGTTGTCGTGACCGCTTCCTCCACAACTGCCACGTCGTCCGGCAGAACCCGGGCAATGGCCTCCATGGCACAGAGTGGCGTGAGCGGGGTGGTTCCTCGCTGTTGGTCAATCTCCGCTTCAAGCTGCCGGCGAGCCTGTTGATGTTTCGCGGCATGCTGTTCTCCGCGCTGCCGGGCCTGCAGCTTCTGGGTTTCATCCTGGCCCCCTCGCACCAGTTCGACAAGCTCCTCCAGGCCCACACGGGTATGACCCACCAGGCCCACTTCCGGCTGATAGTTCTTCCCCAGTTGCCAGGGATCCTCGTCCAGGTGTATTAACCGAATAGAATCAGGAATCGGGCAGGCCGGCTCGTGATAGATATACTGCCGCAGCATGTCCATGCCGACCACGAACAACACATCAAAAGGCTCAAGCCGCTGGTGGACATCCGGAGACCAGAGTGGCAGTCCCTGGCTGTAAAGAGGGTGATCCGGGGGAAATGCCAACCGGCCATGCGTCGTTCCCGATTCACTGATAACCGGGGATCCCAGCAGTTCTGCCAGCTCAACAAGTGCCTCACAGCCCCCCGCTTCGGTGACCCGGCTGCCGGCAAGGATCGCCGGGGATTGAGCCTCCCTCAGGAGCAGCGCCGCCTTTTCCAGTGGCTCCCGCGGTGGTCGTACCCGAGTGTCCATTAATGTGATCGGTGAAAGATCCAGGTCGTCTGCCATTTCCATCTGCAGGTCGACCGGCAGCGACATGAATACCGGGCCGGTCGGTGGCGTCATGGCGACCCGTGTGGCGCGCCGGAGCGCGGAAGGAAGGTCCTCGATACGCTGGACCTCCACAGCCCACTTGGTCCAGGGCTGCACCACCGAGAGCATGTCCCCACCCAGTATCGGTTCCTCGAACATCAACCGTCGGTCCTGCTGTCCTGCCGTGACGAGCAAGGGAGTCCCCTCGCGGTGGGCGTTGTAGAGCATCCCCATGGCGTTCCCAAGACCACAGCAGATGTGCAGGTTGACAACGCCCAGCTGGCGTGAGGCCATGCTATAGCCATCCGCCACCGCCATCACCGGAACTTCCTGCAAGCCAAGGATGTACCGGAACCGGTCGTCCACCGCCAGCGCATCGTTCAATGGAAGCTCGGTCGAACCTGGATTGCCAAAGATGTACTCGACACCAAACTCCGAGAGCATCTCCAGAAAGGCCTCGACACCCGTGATTGCCATGAGTACTACCTGTCATCACTAGCGATTGTTCCCCCGGCAAGCGAGATTTCGCCGGGGCCAGAATCGTATGATAACGGTCTAGACAACAGGCAGGAAAGGCAGCGGGAGCAGATTTCATTCCACCCTGTTGTCTGCAGGGAGACATTCAGGGCTGCCGCGGCGGTAAATCTCAGCAGGATGGTGAAAGGAGATCCGATCCTGTGGTCGTGGTGGATCGCTTTGCCAGCTATTCCAGAAGACGTCACCACATCCCAGGCAGCTGGTGCGTTGGGCATATTGTTCTCGCCGTGAGAGTAATGCACGGGATGGCCCGGGAAGCTGCAGCCCGGGAGCCCCTTCCAGAGAGTAGGAGGGGCGGTCACAGGGCGGGATCTGCACGTAGCCTGGCTTGGGAGCCCTGGGATCCACGGTCCGCATCGACTGTCGCGCCTGGCTACAGCCCGCCAGCAGGGCAATCAGGACGCCAAGCAGAAGCTTCGACGCGGTAAAACAATGGCTCTTGGAAGCGCGGTATGCCACGGATTATCCCCCCCAGAAACGAATCTGTTTCGTCTTTTGATATCGGCAGCTGGGCAGGAAGAGCTCGATAAAATCGGCATAATCCGTACAGCTTCGCGGCCAGGGTGACTCGCGTGGAAAAAGAGCTGTCACAATAGGAAAACAGGGGCAACTTTACGGCCACCTTTTCATCCGCCCGTCCTGCGGATGGGGAGCATCCCCACCATGAAGAAAAAGCTCGTGCGAATGAGCCGTATTACTCCAGATGGGAGATCAGCAAATCTCCCATCTGGCTGGTCGACAGGTCGCCTCCCAGATCCGGCGTCCCCTGCCCACCACGCAGCGTCTTTTCAACAGCCTGCCGTACCTGGCCGGCCAACCCGGACTCGTGCAGGTGATCGAGCATCATGGCAGCACTGAGCACGGCGGCCACGGGATTGGCGATCCCCTTCCCGGCAATATCCGGTGCGGATCCATGCACCGGTTCGAACATGGACGGAAAGTCTCGCTCGGGGTTGATATTGCAGCTGGGAGCCAGCCCGAGTCCCCCACTGAGAATACCTCCCAGGTCCGTCAGCAGGTCGCCAAACAGGTTGGAGGCGACAACCACATCAAAAGACTCCGGCTGGCGAACAAAGTTCATCACCGCCGCATCACAATGCTGCTTGCTGGATTCCACGTCCTGGTATTCACCACGGATCTCCTCCCAGATGTCATCCCACATGACATAGGAATAACGCTGGGCATTGGACTTGGTGATCATGGTCATCTTGCCACGACGGGTACGAGCCATCTCAAAGGAATATCTCAGGATCCGTTCCACCCCCTTTCGCGTGTGGAGTGCCGTCTGCACGGCGACTTCTTCCATCTCCCCCTGTTTGAAACGCCCACCATTGTCAATGTACTCCCCTTCGGAATTCTCCCGAATAACCACCAGGTCGATGTCGTCCGCCCCTTTCTCTGCCAGTACGCTCTTGAGACCGGGGTAGAGCCGGGCCGGACGGACGCAGGCATACTGGTCAAAAGCCTGGCGAATCCGCACCAGCGGCGCCAGGGTGACATGGTCAGGAAGCTCCTGTGGCCAGCCAACCGCTCCCAGGAAGATCGCGTCAAAACCGACCAGCAGGTCGAGGTAATCATCGGGAACGACCTGGGCATGCTGCTTCCAGTACTCCAGTCCCCAGGGGAACTCTTCAAAGTGGAAATTCACTCCCGGGAGCTCTTCCAGGAGACGGACGGCTTCACGAGTCACGTCCGGACCAATCCCGTCCCCTGGATAAAGGGCAATGCGATAGGCGTTTTCTGTCATGGTTCCAAATCAACTCCTCGGATTGCGGTTCATAAACTTCCGGCTGCCAGCGCCAGCCTACTTGGCCTGCTTGAGCCATTCCCACACAACCCAGCCAACCCGCGCCATGGAGACGCCGGAGCAGTTCTCCGGACGATCCTTCTCGGTATGCCAGTAGGAGGTATTCAGTCCCGGGCGGGGGTAATCAAAATCAATCAGATCGCACGTCGGAATACCCGCTATCTGGTTTAGTGGCAGGTGGTCATCACGAATCTCGTGCCGGGACCTGGCACGGAATTCCTTGACTCCCAGGCGGGCCGCGGTCTTCCAGATGTCCATCACCAGCGGCCGTGCGAATCGCAAACTGTTTAACTCGTAGTAGATCTGCAGTTCCTTGTCCGCCACCATGTCGAGCAGCACCCCCCATTTATAACGGTATACCGGTGGCTCATTCCGGTAGGCCATGGCGAAGTACCTGGAACCGAGAAAATACTCTCCCCTTTGCTGGAAAACAAACTCCTCGCCATCAAACAGGACAAAATCAATTCCAAAGGGCCCCTTGTAACCCCGAACGAGATAGGCAAGTTCTGCCAGCAGGGCCGTCCCACTCGCCCCGTCATTGGCTCCCACAAATGTACCTCGCGGGTTGCGTGAATCCTCATCCGGAAAGGGACGCGTGTCGTAGTGAGCCGAAAGCAGGATCCGCTGCTTCCTTTCCGGGTGCCATTGGACAAGCATGTTTTCCATTCGGACTCGCGACCCATCCAGCGGATGGCGAGCATCAAATCCCTGCATCTGGACCATCGCACCGAGCTTGGTGAAATGGTCCCGCAGCATCACCTGCTGACGCTTCATCCCCTCGGAACCACTCGCACGTGAACCGATCTCACAGATCTTCTTCAGCCAGGAAAAGCACCGGTCGGCATCCAGGGGAACGTCCTTCAGGCCCGCCTGCTGACCGGCGGCAAGAATCGCATCGATCTGTGTTGTGGTACCTGCCTTTTCCAGCTTTTGTCGAATTTCGGTCGTTAACAGCCCACGCTCATGAAGCAGGCGCATCACCTCGCCGCGGCGTGCCGACACGCCCTGTCCGGGCGACTGGCCATTGGAATGGAAAGTCAGCAGGTAAATCCCGCCAAGGATACCGACGAAGGCAAGCACCAGGGTGGTTATCGATCTCTTGCTGGCAAACATCAAGAAGATCCCCGCAGGAACGGTGAAAGGCAACGGTTCCGGTGCATTCTAGGCAAACGCCGGCCAGGGTCCAAGGTGCTCCCCGTATGCCTGTGAAGAATCTCGGCTTGAGTCAAAACAAATGATTGTCCTACAATCCTCAGTCCCGGGTTTCTTCACAATTTTCTCCTGACGGAAACGAGTATTTGATGATCAACATTCCAGAAGTGACGGACTTACACAGGGCGATGGTGATCCGCTGGCATGCACAGGATGTGGATAATCCCTACGAGGGCTTCATGGCCCTTGCGTGTGAACAATTCAGTTTCAATTTTCTGCTCTGGCACGAAGAAGACATTGCTCGCAGCCCGGATGTGGGCGATGCCAAGATTGCTGAGGTGAAGAGGAATATCGATTCCCACAACCAGAACCGGAATGACTGGATCGAGAAGATCGATGACTGGCTCACCGAGCAACTCGACATGCATGGGCTGGTTCCCGAAGAGAACGCCCCCATGAACACCGAGACACCGGGAAGCGTGATTGACCGGCTCAGCATCATGGCACTTCGAATTTACCATATGGAAGAACAGAGAGACCGCGACGACGCGTCCGGAGAACATCGGGACAAAGTCGAGCAGAAGCTGGCGGTCTGCATGATGCAACTGGACGAACTCGCTGCCGCCCTGGAACACCTGCTTGCCAACATCCAGGACGGAAAGGTTCGCCACCGGACCTATCGCCAGTTCAAAATGTACAACGACCCCACGATGAATCCCTACCTCTACAAGGCCCAAAAGCGGCAGGCAGGCTAGGAGGCCGCAGCCACCTTTGATTCTGCATGTCCGGCCACCGGCAATCTGGTAAACTGGGAACAGTGACAGCAGCAACCTGTCTTTTCCCCACACGGGCTGGATGATGATGATGCGGCCTTATCGGTTCGTTTCCACGATATCCCTGATGGCATCTGCGCTGTTCTGCCTCGACTCTCCGCTGCTCCTGTCCCAGGGAGAGGATCCCGCCAGTCCAGAGCAGATCGAGAACTGGATTTCCGATCTGGGCGCACGGCGATTTATCGTCCGTGAGGAAGCCACCCTGCAACTGGTGGAAACCGGCCCCGACATGATCCCACAACTGCTCAATGCGATCGGCAACCAGAACGTGGAAGGCACTGCCCGCTCGATCTTCATCCTGCAACGACTGGCGTCCACAAATGACCTTGCCGTCGAGGCACAATCGCGGGCTGCGTTGGAACAGCTCCGCACGAAAGACGAGAGCTCGCTCAGCCGTAAGGCTGCCCGGGCACTGGCAGTCCTGGATGAACGGCGGGAAGAGAAATCGATCCTTGCCCTGCGGGCCCTGGGGGCCACGATCGGTCCGGACTACATCGTCATCGGTACGGAATCGGCACAGATGATGACGGTGCGTATTGATACCCAGTGGCAGGGGACGCTCGAGGATCTCCAGAGGCTGAAGTGGATCCGGGGGATGGAACACCTTGCCCTGGAGGGAGCCAAGGTCACCGATGAGTGGATGCCTCATGTCAAACCAATTGTGGGACTGAAGAGCCTGGAACTGAAAAGGACAGCGGTCACCTCCCTGGGGACCTCGCAACTAGAAGGCCACGCCAGCCTGAAGAACCTGGATATCAAGTACTCTCCCCTGGATGACCGGCTCATGCCGCAACTGGCAGGTATCGGTTCCCTTCAATTCCTCAAGCTCTACGGGACACAGGTCACGGTCAAATCAGCAATGGAATTCCAGCAGCAGCACATGAACGTGGAAGTGGACCACCGGCTTGGTGCTTTTCTTGGCGTCGCCTGCCCTCGGGCACCGGAACCCTGCTTTGTTCGCAGCGTGCAGAGTGACACGGCAGCCTCCAGGGCGGGAATCCAGGCAGGAGACCTGATTATCGAATTTGATGACGAAATCGTCCGCAGCTTTGACGACCTCAAGCGATTGATCAGCAGGCACAAGTCCGGGGACAAGACAACCGTGGTCATGATTCGGCCAGGCCTTCGCCAACCGTTAACGATCAAGAAGACGGACCAGCTCAAGCTTGACCCCGAGCTCAAGAAACATGCCCTGGGGCTGGAGGTGACCGGGCTGGATATGAAATCTCCCTGGTACCAGGCAGGACTGCGCCAGGGGGACGTGATCAATCTCTTCCGCAACCAGTTCGTGATGGAAATAAAAACGATGGAAGATGAGTTCAAGATGGCGGAAGAGAATGAACTGCTGACCCTCACCCTCTATCGCAAACCGGACAAGAAAAAAGCCACTGTTCTCTTTGGAGAATGGAAATAGCTCGCTGGAAAATGAAGAGCAGGATGGCTCTATTCGTTGTACAATCCAGACAGACGGCGAGTCCTGCCTGCAGACAGGATCGTGGATCCTGATATACGAATCCCGTTTTACGTGAAGGACCTTGACCATGGCAGATCTTTCCAGGCGACAATTCAGCACGCAGACGGTTTCCGCCTTACTCACCTACTCCCTGCTGGAGACCCTCGTGGGCCGGGACATGCTGGGAGCGGAGATCAAGCCGCTGGCAGCGCAGTGGATCAAGGATCTTCATGAAATGGGGTTGGACCTGAAGGGAAAGAAACTGACCCCGGTTCAATGGCAGCAGAAGGTGGAGGCCCTGATGGCCAAGGTCAACATGCCGGACCTCTTGAAGTTCATCGACTTCGAGAAACGTGAGCAAGTTCCTTTCCGGGACAGGGGGGAAAGGGCGATCCACTTCAAGTTCCCCGAGGTCGAGGGTCTGCCCACCAACCTGGTATTTGGACACCAGGTTTTCAAGCTCAAGAAAGGGCAGTCGGTAGTACCCCATGGCCACAACAACATGGCGACTGCATTCCTGATTCTCAAGGGTGACTTTCACGGGCGCCTCTATGATCGCCTGGAGGATGGAGATGATTTCATGATCATCCGGCCCACCATTGACCAGAAATTCAAGGCAGGGGAGGCCTCCTCGATCTCGGACATGAAGGACAATGTCCACTGGTTCGAGGCAACCGGCAAGGAAGGGTACATCTTCAATATCCATGTACTCAACCTGAATGAGAAAACCAGCGGACGGGTCTACATTGACCCCAAGGGTGAGAAACTTGACGGGGGCCGGATCAAGGCCCGTCGTATTGGTGCCGGCGAGGCAATCAAGCTCTACGGTTGATCCGGCAGGACCATGAAGAATACTTTCAATCCTGGCAACCGGACGGAGCAGGTGCGTGGATCTTCAACTCGCGGGTGACAACGCCGTCATTGTCGGTGCCGCCCAGGGGATCGGGCATGCCATCGCAACTGCCTTTGCCGCAGAAGGGGCCAGCGTAGCCATCTGGGACCTGGATCCCTCGATTGGTGACGTCGCGGCAGAACTTGATGGTAATTCCGCTGGATCGGTGAGCGGACAACAGGTGGATGTGACAGACGCGGCTGCCGTGGAGCGCGCGGCGACCGAGACCTCCGGACAGCTCGGCCAGGTTCAGCACCTGGTCTATGCCGCCGGCGCCGGGTCCGGAAAACACGGTTTCCCTTTCTGGAACCTGGACCCGGACGACTGGCCCAGGGTCCTGGACGTGAACCTGGTTGGAGCTGTCCGGGTGGTACATGCCTTCGTCCAGCCGCTGATCGATGCCGGCCGCGGTTCGGTGCTGCTGATCAGTTCGGTGGCCGGCCAGGTCGGTTCCCAAACGGATCCCCCCTACAGTGCCGCCAAGGCCGGCCTGATCAACTTCACACAGTGTGCCGCCCGGGATCTCGCCGGGCACGGCATCCGGGTTAACTCGATTGCCCCGGGGATGGTCAAAACCGCCCTGAATAAATCGGTCTGGGAGGCCTGGCATGCCCGCCAGGAACCGTCCGGGCAACTTGGCTACGAGGAGTGGGCCAAGGAAAAGATCCGCCTTGTGGCCCCGATGGGACGCTGGCAGGAGGCCGAGGATGTGGCCCGCATGGCGGTCATGCTCGCTTCGGAACAATCCAGCAACATTACCGGCCAGACGATCAACGTCGACGGAGGCCAGGTGATGCACTAGTCCGGTCGCCAGCGATAGTGAAGCGGCATCAGGTCAGTCAGACGCACCATCGGATGGAGGGGGTTGGGCGTCTTTGGCTTGGATCAGGCTGAGCATCCAGAAAAAAAACATGACACACCAAGCGACGAAGAGGTTATCCTGGCTCTCGCCAATATCAAAAAAACGGGCCAGTATGTGATCCACCGCCATGACAATGGAGAGTGCTGCAAAGACCCATTGAAACCACGGCGGCATTTTCATTGGGATGCATTCCTTTCGTCTTGGGTGGCATGGAATTATTGCAAAGAGCAGGGCGGATTACTTCGCCGCCTCGACCACGCTCAGCCAGGGGTCGTCCCGGCGGATCGTCATTTTTGGGATCGCGTAGCTGGCCGTCCGCACCCGCTCGGCCGCCTTCCCCATGATCTTCAGCGGACCGGAAAAGGGCGGCGAGGAGCCACTGAATTTCAGCTTCACCTTCTTGGCCGAGTCTCCCTCGGCGGCCGAGACAACAGCCGGGCAGCTGATGCCGTCCGGCAGGCCCTCAACGGTCAGCTCCACCTCGTCCTTGAATCCAGCGATTCGATCGATCGTCACCTCGATCTCGAGATCCTCTCCCGATTTCATCACCACTTTGTCAGTCGCCAGGCCGAGAGAAAAATCCGCCTCGGGTTCGGAAACCGATAACCGGTAGGCAAACCGGAATCCTCCGCCTCGGTGCAGGTCCCGGACGACCAGCTGGTATTGCCCGTCCGCTGGAGGGCTAAAAGTCATCACCGGGTCCCGGTTGTTGGAAACATCATCTACCTCGCTCAGCAGCGTGCCTTCCATATCCAGCACCTGGATCAGGGGGTCCATGGGAAAACCCAGGCCCCGGGATTCAATCCGGGCGACAAGCGGGGTTCCTTTTTTCCCCTGCAGGATAAAAGTGTTCGCCGAGCGTGGCCGGGCCACCCGGCCGGTGATCACAACTGGCACCTGGATCGGCCGGGGCTCATCCGAATCCACGACCAGGCTCTCGCAGTCCACAATGGTCAGGAGCCCCGGGTTCCCGGGAAACAGGATACCCGGCTGGAGCAACGGGCGGTCATCACCGGGATGGACGTCGATACCGAGACTACTCTCGGCAGGCAGGTTCCACCCCTGCGCCACCAGGCGGGTCGGTGCTCTGCGGGTCACCGCCAGCGGCATCACGTGGTCGACAAACTCCTGGCTGGTAATTGTCAGCCGATAAACGTAGGTGGCCGCACTGGAAAAACCAATCGTGCTGTTGGGAGTCTCCGGGAAGGCAAACAGCCGGACCAGGTATTCCCCGGTACGTGACACGGGAAAAGCGACCTGCGGATCCAGTCCCTGTTCATCATCATTCTGGGCCAGCACAAAGCCTTTGCTGTCACAGATCTGCAGGACCGCATCCATCGGAGATGCCAGGACATTATTACCCAGCAGCGAGGCAACAAGCACCTGGCCCTCCTCGGCCGTCACCCGGTACTGGTCCACGTCACTGGACGATTCCAGCTTCCCGTTGACCGTCTGGGGACCCTCCAGGACGTTGGCCTCCGCGCTGCCGTTATTGGGTTCCGTCTCCTTGATTTCCTCTCCCGCACCCACCAGGAACGGCCTGGGAGGAGAGACCCCCTGGTCATTATGGATCCTGAGAAAGTAGACGCCGGGGGGGACATCCTCACCCACCACGATCCGCAAACGTCCCTTCTCTTCTTCAGCCGACACCTGGATACCGTCATGATCCACCCAGGCGGTAACGGGCCAGGGGTCAGCCGCACCACCAACAACGACATTTTCCGTCGTCGCACCACGAGCAAAACCGGCCGGGTAGAGGTATTCCAGTGCCGGAGGATCCGCCCTCACGGTCGCCAGGCAACCGAACCCCAGCAGGGCCGCCAGGGGCAGGGCGGTACGGGTAAGAAGAGCGGCCTCACGGAAGAGAATCATGCCATTAGTTCGTCAATCGGGCTGGCGTCACTCACCAGGTGCACAGGACGACCCTCGGGGGTGTACACGATTTTCCCGGGGTCGATACCAAGTTTACGGTAAACCGTGGAGACAAAGTTCTCCGGCGCAAGCACCCGCTGTTGTGCCGAATAGCCCTGCCGATCCGTGGCACCGATAATCTGCCCGGCCGGTGTCCGGCCACCGGCGAACATCACGCTCATGGCATTGGACCAGTGATCCCGTCCCCCGCGACTGTTGACCTTGGGGGTCCTGCCAAATTCTCCCAGTGCCACCACCAGCGTCGATTCGAGCATCCCCCGTTCCTCCAGGTCCCTGATCAGGGCAGCAATCGTGGACTCAAACGGTGGCAGCTTGCCGTCCAGGGCACTGAAAATGGTGCGGTGATGATCCCAGCCACCGTCATAGAGTGTGACAAAGGGCACACCTGCCTCAACCAGCCGCCGGGCCAGCAGGGCCCTCTGACCAAATCCATTCCGCCCGTAGCGATCACGGATCTTGTCCGGTTCCTGGTGAATATCAAAAGCCTGCTGGGCAGCAGGGGAGGTCACCAGCTGGTAACCCTGCTGATAGAACTCGTCAATCGAATTAACTGGATCTCCCGCCTTCTTGTCGGCAATCCGAAGCAACTGGTCCACCGACTGGCGCAGGTCACGCCGGGCCCCAAAGCGTTCGCCGGTCAGTCCACTGGGCAGGGCCACGTCCCGCACGCGAAAACTCTCGTTATTCGGATCGTCCGCCACGACAAAGGGGGCATAGCGGGCCCCGAGAAAATTCGGGCCACCCGAGCGCGACATGCGGGGCATCGAGAAATAGGAGGGCAACCCGTTCGGGGCGCCAACCTCCGAGGCTGTCACCGATCCCATACTTGGATGGAAACTGACAAAGGCGCCACAGCCGACCGGGATTCGCGGGGGAGCCCCGGTCATCATGTAATGATTTCCGGCACCGTGGTTTCCCTGGTTGTGACGGATCGAACGGACAATCGCCAGCTGGTCTGCCATCCCCGCCAGTTCTCGGCAATGCCGGGAGAAAAAGACCCCGGGCAGGCTGGTCTGGATCGTCTCGTACTGTCCACGGATTTCCTCTGGTGCATCCGGCTTGGGGTCGAAGGTCTCGTAATGTGTCGGTCCACCATCCATCCAGATCAGGATGCATGCGCGAGCCTCTCGCTGCGGCAGGGCACGGCTTGCAGCGGTCGCTCGCAGGGCATCGGCAAAGCCGACCCCGAGCAGGCCACCAAGACCTAGCTGCAGGCAGTCACGGCGGGAGACTCCCTGGCAATTCTGGTACCTTGTCATATCTTGCAATCTCCTATTCTGGCTCTGGGCCACCGGAAAGCATCTAGTCCTTGATAATGAATTCCGGTGTATTAAAGATCGCCCATAGAATATCTTCGGTCGCCTGCTGGCGCGTCATGTCCTTTTCCTGGTAAACCGCCACGCAAACCTCCCGTTCGGCATCACTCGGAAAACGGGCATAACACCACAGGTAGATTTCATCGACAATCTGTTCCGCTGTCAAATCGCTCTTTGCCCAGGTGCTGACATTGCCTTTTTCATCACTGATCTTGGAATGAATGTTGGGGGCATTCATCAGGTGCAGCGCCTGGGTGACTGTCGAATCACCGGTCCGTTCGCAGGGAGGATCCTGGTTCGGATCGGGACGGCCGAAAGTGTCCAGGAATAAAGAACTGACCCGATGGGTCCAGATCTGGTTTGTCCTGGAATCCTGGACCATACCGCTATGCTGTTCATGGACACCGGTAATATCACTGACGGCATCCACCAGGACCTCGGCACGCAGCCGCTGTCGGTAATGTCGCGAGTAATTCTGGACATCGGCAACGTTCCGTTCGGTCGGCTCACTTCGCAGGCTGTAAAGATGGGAGCGGGCAATGGTCGCAATTAATGACTTGAGATCGTAGTCACTCTGCTGGAAATGCCTCGCCAGCTCCTCGAGCAGGGGTTCATTGGTCGCCGGGTTGGTCGCCCGCAGATCATCCACCGGTTCTACCAGCCCCCTCCCCATCATGTCGGCCCAGACACGGTTCACGATCACTTTGGCAAAAAACATGTTCTGCTGGGAGGTGATCCAGCGGGCCAGGGTGTCACGCTGGGTTTCATTTTCGGCCGGCTCTACTTCCCCAAAGAGTGGCCGCGGCGGAAGTATCTCCCCGGTTAACGGGTGCGACACCGACCCGCTCTTGGAGGTCATGATGATCTCTTCGCCACCGGAAATAGGAGGGGAAAGTCCTGTCCCCTTGCGACCGACCCGGGAAAAGTAGGCAGCAAAGCTGAAAAAGTCATCCTGGCTCCATCGCTCAAAAGGGTGATGATGGCACTTGGCACACTCGAGGCGAATTCCCAGGAAAAGCCGGCTGACAATGGTCGCAATTTCATCCGGTGAACGCCGGTCACGGAACAGCGTGGCGGCACCATTGCGCCAGGTACTCCCCTCGGCAGTCACCAGTTCTCGCACGAACTGGTCGTAAGGCTTGTTCTCGCGAAAACTCTGCCGGATCCAGTTGTCGTAGTTCAAGACCGCCTTGATGCCCACCCGGTAGGGATTGGGACGAAGCAGGTCCGCCCACTTGTTGGCCCAGTGATCCGCATACTCCGGCCGTTCAAGCAACTGGTCGACAAGTTTCTCCCGTTTCGCCGGGTCGGAACTGGAGAGGAAGGCCCGCACCTCATCCGGATGGGGAAGGCGGCCGATCAGATCGATATAACATCGCCGCAGGTAGCGACTGTCCCCGGTTCCCTCCGAGGGGGTCACCTTGAGCTGCTTGAGTTTTTCCCAGGCCAGCCCGTCAATGAAATTATTGCGGGGAAGATCGGCATAGAGCTTGTCCGGCACCTCTCCCTCGAGCGGAATCAGGACGTGCGTGGTGGTAATCTGCCCCATGTACCTGGCCATCAGCGTGGCCTCCCCAGGCAGGGGGCCGGCCGTTGCCTGGCCACTGGTATTCACGGCGACAATCGCACTTTCGTTGGACTGGAAGGTTGTCTGGCCGGTTACATCACGGGACGAGCCATCCGTGAAAAAGGCGGTCACGACCATCCGCTGTTTCTCTTCTGGCCGCATGATACGTTCCTGGGGATAAACGCTTATGCGTTCCAGCGATGGTTCCCCCTCGATACGACGAGGTGTACCCGATGCAATCCACCGCTCCAGGGTGGAGTAATCATGATCGTCCATGGAAAGACGGGCACCTCCCCCGTGTGGAAGTTCTCCGGTCGGCTTCTGCAGAAGGAGGCTGCGGCGGGGAGAAGCAGGAAAGACCCGGCGTCCGCGGGCATTGCGGGTTAACGCAGCATGGTCAAATTCCGGATCAAAACTCAGTAATGAGAGCTGGAAGCCATTCTGGCCCCGGGCCTTGCCATGACAGGCACCCATGCTGCAGCCCCGCGCCACCAGGACAGGTTGCACGTGAAGTTCAAAGCTCACAGGAAACAACTCGGTTGCCTGCTGGACAACAAGCTGGCTTGTCACCTTGTGTTTTTCCCAGCGGGCCGTCACCTTTCCCGTCCCGTTTGCCATCGGATGCAGTACGCCATCCGAATCCACCTCGGCAATCCCCCCGGGCGACACGGACAACTGGGCCTGGTCTGTCACATCGACCTGCCGTCCCTCCACCGTGGCAGTCACGACGAGCCGTTGCAGGGCATCCTGTCCCCGAAGCTCCACGACCTGGGGAAAAATGGCAATCTCTCCCTCCTCCGGTTCCTCTCCCGCAAGACCCAGACTGCCGGCAGACAACAAGACAAGACAGGGGAGAGCGAGGAACAGGAATAACGAGTATTTCTTCATGGCAGGGGCCAACAGCGTGTCAGCAAAGGGAAGGACGTGGTGGAAAGTCGAATTCTATTTTACAGTGACGGAGAGGGCCTGGACAATGTGGAATTCCATTGTAATCGATTCACTCGACGACCGCGAAAAAAGTGGATGCCATTAAAAAGACTCGCCCTGGAATGCCGATCTTCTAGAATGAAGGATGTGAGACATCCCGGCCCTCCAAAAAGCTCCGGCATGAACCGAAACCACCCCGACTCGGAACATCCAACCCGGCCGCCTTCCCGGCGTTCCGCCTGGGCCTTCTCGGTGGTACTGCACGTGGTCATCCTGGTTGTCATAGGGCTTGCCTGGCAGACCGCTGGCCCCCGACTGCCGGTGGAATCGGACCGGGCAGTCGGAATTGTCCTGTCCACCGCATCCAGCAGTGAGTCGGTGGACTACCTGGATGAGCAGGACGTGCTGGAGTCTTCCCGTGCCATGGCGCAAGCGGGTGCCGCACTGGATGGGGACGTCCTGGGCCAGGCCGTCGAATTCCCCCAGATCCAGCTTCCAGGTGGGGACCTTCCCCAGATGAATGCAGGCCTGCCGGGTGACAACCTCCGCACAAGCCAACTTTCTGATCGCCTGCCGGGGATCGACGATGTGGATCCATCAGGACTGGAACGCCCCACTCGTCCTGTCGGCCCCGCCGGACCGGCTGGAGAGGTGTCACTCTTTGGCAGCCCGGATGCCAGTGGTCGGAGCTTTGTCTTTGTCGTGGACCGTTCCAAGAGCATGGGAGGCCAGGGACTCAACGCCCTGCATGCAGCCGGCAAACAACTTGACATGGCGATTGGAGAACTGGCCACGACCCATCGCTTTCAGGTGATCGCCTACCACGACAAACCAGTCTTCTTTCCTGATCGCACGATGGCCAGGGCGATCCCGGAAAACCAGGGACGACTACGCACCTTTTTTTCAGGGCTGGCAGCTTTTGGCGCGACCGATCACGAGCTTGCCGTCTTGGCTGGTTTACGTGTTAAACCGGATGTCCTTTTCCTGCTTACCGATGGTGGGTCTCCGGACCTGAGCCGTGTCCAGCTGGATCGCATACGACAGCGGGCAGGAGGCCTGACAGCGATTCACTGTATCCAGTTTGGCTTCGGCCCACTCCAGGATGACACGCCATTCATGCGAAAACTGGCGATGGAAAACCGTGGCCAGTTTCATTACGTCGACATGCGCCGGCGTTAAAGTCCTTTCTTTCGCTTCTCGCGGCTTGTGAGAAATCCCCAGCTTGCCCATCCTCTCTGGCACCAAAGACCCTTTTTCCAGTAAAAGGTTATCTCGATTTGGGGGTTCGTAATGCATGGTGCAGATGAATGCATCAGGGAGATAGCCCGTGAGACTCCTGGTCATAGCCCTGGTTCTGTGCCCCACCCTGCTCCTGGGCCGTAACCCGGTGGAGGATATTGCCGTCGATCGAGTCGACTTGATCGAACTGAATCACTGCTACGACGAGCACGGCTGGCTTGTCTTTGAGCAGATCATTTTCTACGAGTGGTCACCTCACACCAGCCACTACAACGTCAAGGACTGGCGATCCCTGAAGGTCATTTCCCAGCTCCCCCACTGGGATGCACGGACAGGCACTTACGTCGCAACCTGGCATGATGGCAAGGTCATCCGCACGGTAAACGCCCCCAGTTTCCGAGAATCCTGGACCCAGTATGACCCGGAGCTGATTGAGCGTCGTCACCTGCCTCGCCAGCTGCGGGGCCTGCTACGAAAAACTCCCTTCAAGCTCCGCAGCGATTAACTGCGGCAACTGCTGTTCTCCGGTCCCCTCATACAGGTGGTGAGAATCCATGGGCTTGACCGTCTGCGGGCATCCTGGTTAGCCTGACTTGGCCGGGAGAGCAGCTCTGCCATGAGTATCCATCCAGCCAGATTGCCCACAGACCAGTTGCTCAAACAGTGCGATGTGCGCCGCCAGCGGCGTTCGGGCCCGGGCGGCCAGCACCGCAACAAGGTAGAAACCGCCGTCGTGATAACGCACCGGGAAAGCGGTACCCAGGGCGCGGCGAGCGAGCGACGCAGCCAGGAGCAGAACCGACAGGTGGCACTTTTTCGTCTCCGCCTTAACCTGGCCATTGACCTCCGGCAGGCTCCACCGGTGGGATTACCAAGTGAACTCTGGCTGGAACGGACCAGGGGACGACGACTTTCAGTCAGTCCTGATCACGAGGATTATCCATCCCTGCTGTCAGAAGCCATGGACCGGATCCACCTGCACAAGGGAGATGTCGTAGCCACTGCCACCGATCTCCAGACCAGTACCAGCCAGCTGCTGAAACTCCTTCGGCACCAGCCGCGGGCCATGGACGTGGTGAATGGGCTACGCCACCATCACAAGTTAAAGAAACTCCACTAGGGAAAGGGGTATCACGTGCCAGTTGAGGATCGGGAAAAGTGGGACAAACGATTTGAAGAGCTGGATCCATACGGCGACGCCCCGTCCTTGGTACTGGCACGACACGAATCCCTTCTCCCCACCAGCGGAAAGGCCCTGGACCTGGCCGGCGGAACTGGCCGCCACGCCTGTTGGCTCGCACAGCGAGGTTTGGATGTGACACTCGCGGATATCTCCAGCCAGGGCCTCAAGCGGGCTCACCGGAGAGCCGAAACAGCCGGGCTCCATGTCCAGGGCCTGCAGATAGACCTTCAGGAAGATCCCTTTCCTCCCGGCCCCTGGTCGCTGATCCTCTCCTGCCTCTATCTCTGGCGGCCATTGATACCGACAGCCATTTCCCAGCTCTCGGCGGAAGGTCTGCTGGTTATCCTGCAACCAACGGTCACCAACCTGGAGCGTCATTCCCGTCCCCCGCAAGAATACCTGCTCCAGGAGGACGAGCTTCTGTCGCTTGCCATGGGCCTGGAGATTGTGCATCACGAGCAGGGATGGCTGGACGATGGACGGCATGATGGCTTTCTGGTGGCACGAAAAAGACCCTGAAACAAGGGCCTCCCGGGCGGCCCTCTTGCAGGAGGAGGACGGTTCAATTAGAAGTGAACTGGTTACTGTTTTTCGCCCGGGATCATCATGACAAGCACACCGGACAGGCTCGACGTTGATTTTAACGTCCCTTGCAGACACCGGCTCCGCTTCACCGAGAACCTTCTCGAGAAGGAAACGGAGATCCTCGTCGACCTGCTGGAATCCTCCGACAACAAGCCTGCACGGGTACAGTTCTGGCTGGATCAAAATGTGGCCGAAAGCCGGCCGGACCTGGTTTCGATTTTGAAACGTCTGGTCGATTCCCGACCCGACCGTTTGCAACGCATCGGCGCGGTACAGCTGATTCCAGGTGGGGAGGAAGCCAAGAACGATATTCACCTGCTGGAGAAAATCCTGAAGGTTTTCAACGTCTCGGATCTGGACAGACGAAGCTACGTCGTGGTGGTGGGGGGTGGCGCCGTGCTGGATGCGATTGGATTCGCGACCAGCATTGCTCACCGCGGCCTGCGGCTGGTGCGAATCCCCACCACAACCCTGAGCCAGGCAGACTCCGGAATTGGCGTGAAGAACAGCATGAACCTGTTCCAGAAAAAAAACTGGATGGGGAGCTTTAATGTCCCCTGGGCCGTGATCAACGATAGCGAGATGCTCTCCACGCTCAGCAACCGGGATTTCATCGGTGGCTTTTCCGAAGCGGTAAAAGTGTCCCTGCTCAAGGACCGGGGGATGTTTGATCAACTCTGCCGGTCGGCCTCCTCGATTGCTGATCGCGAGATGTCCGTGGCCATGCCGATGCTCCGTGCTTCGGCACGCCTTCACCTGGACCATATCACCAAGGGTGGTGACCCGTTCGAGATGCTTGAAGCGCGCCCGCTCGATTTCGGGCACTGGTCTGCCCACAAGATGGAGACGATGAGCGACTTTTCCCTTCGACATGGCGAGGCGGTTGCTATCGGTGTCGCTATCGATACGGTCTATTCGTCGCTGGAGCTGGGGCTGAGCAAGAAAATAGCTCAACAGGTGCTCGAATGTCTTGGAAACCTCGGCTTTCATCTTTGCGACCCGTCCCTGAGCAATCTGGAAATCCTCTTTGACGGACTGGAAGAATTCCGCCAGCACCTGGGTGGGAGGCTCACTCTGACCATGCTCAGGGACGTTGGAGAGCCATTTGAAATTCACTCGGTGAACCGTGACAAGATGCTCGCGGCGATTGAGCAGGTCGCTCATTTTGCCGACACACGCGAGGCATTCCAATCCGGCAACTAGCCTCCCGCTTGGTCCCTAGCGGGTAAAGAGACGCAGTGAGTTGGAAGTGACCAGCACGGTCGCCCCCACATCCGCGACGATGGCCAACCAGAGGTACCCAAAACCGGCCAGCGTAACAGCCAGGCAGGTCACCTTGACCAGGATCGAGGTGATCGTGTTCTGGCGGACGATATCGAGCGTTCGGCGGGCATGTCCAATCAACCATGGGAGGAGCGAGAGATTATCCGACATGAGTGCAATGTCGGACGTATCGATCGCCACATCCGACCCGATAGCGGCCATTGATACACCGATCGTGGCCGATGCCATGGCAGGACTGTCGTTGACCCCATCCCCGACCATCGCCACTGTCCCATGACGGGAAACAAGCTGCTCCACTTCCTTTGCTTTCTCTTCCGGCAAGAGGTCGGCGGCAAAGCCGTCCAGCCCCACCGCCCTGGCAACCGCTTCGGCAATCGGCGCGGCATCCCCGGTCAACATCACCAGGTGACCAACCCCTGCCTGGTGTAACTGATCAACGACCTCCTCGACACCAGGACGCACTTCATCCGCTACAGCCAGAACCCCCAGGACTCGATCATTCAGACCGACGACCATCACCGTCAGGCCCTCTTTGTGCATTGTCTGCAGCGTCCGCTCCGCGTCCGCGGGCAGGCTGCCTCGCTCACTCGCCCAATCGGCCTTCCCGATCCAGCAGGGCTGTCCGTCGACAATCCCCTCCACGCCCCGGCCATGAACAGTTCGTGCCTGCACGGCCGGTTCGAATGTGACACCACGATCGCGAGCATACCTGACAACCGACTCTGCCAGAGGATGACGGTTCGTCGATTCCAGGGCCGCCGCGACTTCCAGCAACTCGCTTTCATCTCCCCCACCAGTCGCCACCAGCGTCTGCACCTCTGGGTTCCCGTGCGTCTGGGTCCGGGTCTTGTAAAAAGCACACGACTGGAGCGATGCCACCGCTTCAAGGTACTGCCCCCCCTTGATCAAGATTCCCCGGCGGACAGCCGAGGTAAGCCCCGCGACGATCGCCACCGGGGTGGAAATAACGAGTGAACAGGGGCATGAAATCACCAGAACGACAAGGCCGTTATAAAACCAATCGTCCCACGGCATGCCGAACAACATGGGAGGGAAGACCATGACCGCCAGGGAGAGAGCCATCACCAGTGGCGTGTAACGGCGAGCAAACCCATCCACCCACTTTTCGATCGGTGCCCGGCGGGCCTGTGCCTGTTCGACCAGCCGCAGGGTACGAGCCAGGATGGACTCGTTGGATCGACGGGTCACCTCCAGCTGGATCAAGGATTCCACGTTCAATGTGCCCGCAAAGACCTCATCTCCCGCTCCCCGTGCAAGGGGAAGGGATTCTCCGGTAATCGGAGATTGATCCAGGTGTGTCTCCCCCTGGATAATAACCCCATCCAACGGAATGCGTTCTCCTGGCCAGACTTCAACACGTTGTCCTGGCAGGATTCGCTGTACCAGCGTCTCCTTGACCTGCCCATCCTTATTGTCGAGGCACCTGGCAACCCGTGGCGTCTGCTGGACCATTCCCTCAATGGCGTTTCGAGCCCGGGAAATCGTCTTCTGCTCAATCCACAAGGAAAGAGAAAACAGAAAACTGACGGTGGCCGCTTCAAACCACTGGTTAATCGCCACGGCCCCGGCAACAGCAATCATCATCAACAGGTTCATGTCCGGCCGCAATAATCGAAGTGCTGCCAGGGCACGGGGAACAAGGTGTAACAGGCCGGCAACAATGGAAAAACAAAGCAGGGCGATACTGGTGGTCGCCGGGGGCTGGACCAGGAAACCTCTCAATCCATCTCCAAGATGTGCCAGCACGTGGGAGATAACTCCCGAGAGCAGGAAACCAGCCGAGACAAGTGTCATCCAGCTACGGCCATGCTGCTGCCATACACCGAGGTTGGGAGCATGATAATCATCTACCAAGGGATGGGCCGACATCCCGGCTCGTCCCAATTTGTCCACAAGCTCCTCCCCGGTCAGGTGCTGAGGATGGTAGCGAACATTGAGTCGATGATGGAAAACGTCGATTTCCAATTGCACGATGCCGGGATGCCCCTCGAGCAACTCGCGAATCAAGAGTACTTCATCCGGGCAGTCCAGCTCGTCAATTCGGAAACTGGCCCACCGAATAGGAGCTGCTGTCGCCACAGGCAGGGAACCTCGTCAGGAATAACCTGTTAATTTCACATTTTACATGCGGTTGCATGCCTCACCCCCATTATAGGAAATCACCTGGGCAGAGACGAGTTCGGGGGATCCCCCCTGCTACCGCTTCGACCAGCCCGACAAATCTATTAGGATAACAGGGTAGGCGGCAGGGCCCTGTGGACGAAACATCCATGAGTAAAGCAACTTATAAAGATGCCGGCGTTGACCTGGACATTTACCGGGAGTCGATGGCACGACTGCCACGACTGATGCAACGTACCTTCACGCCACGGGTGATGAACCTGGAAGGTGGTTTTGCGGGACTCTTCCAGGTTGATTTCAACCAGGGACTTTTTGCCCGTACCTACCATCAGCCGGTGCTGGTCTCAGGAACCGATGGAGTGGGAACCAAGCTGCAGATTGCCAAGCGGACGGGAATCCATCACACGATCGGAATTGACCTGGTCGCCATGTGCGTCAACGATGTGCTCTGCTGTGGTGCAGAACCACTTTTCTTCCTCGACTATGTGGCGATGTCCCAGGATGACCCGGTCAAGCTGGAGCAGGTTGTCCAGGGCATTAGTGACGGCTGCGTGACAGCCGATTGCTCCCTGCTGGGCGGGGAGACCGCGATCATGCCGGACCTTTACCGCAAGGGCGAATACGACCTGGCAGGGTTCTGTGTCGGGATTGTCGAAAAGGATGATCTCATCGACGGATCCCAGATGGAACCAGGAGACGTGGTCATCGGTGTCGCTTCCAACGGCCTGCATTCCAACGGCTTCAGCCTGGTCCGCAAGATTGTCTTTGATATTGCCGGTCTGAAAGTCAGGAACCGGGTCGAGGAATTCGGCAAGACGGTGGGAGAGATCCTTCTCACACCCACGCGCATCTATGCCCAGCCGGTTCGCAGGATTCTCAAGCACTACACGGTCAAGAACGTCGTCCATGGCATTGCCCACGTGACCGGTGGAGGGATTCAGGAGAACCTGGAACGAGTCATCCCGGAGGGGGTTCACGCCGAGCTGGCGCGGGACAGCTGGGAAATCCCGCCCGTCTTCAAGTGGATTCAGCAACTGGGGGACGTCGACAACGAGGAAATGGATCGCGTCTTCAACCTCGGTATTGGCCTGGTGCTGGTCGTCAGCAACTACTATGCCGACAACATCCAGCGGATCCTCCGCCGGGAAGGCCTGGAGAGCTGGAAGCTGGGTGAGATCAAGAGTGGCGGCTCCGGGGCCCGTTGGGCCTAGCCCCCTGGTTCCGATGAACCGGTCTCCGCAGCGCCGGCCGTCCTGGGATCTGCTTCCTTGAGCTTCTCGATGAAGGCACCTGGTGAGGTATACAGGCCATCCATCACGACCGGCTCGTTGGGCCGTCCAGCGGGAAAAATCGCATAAAAGGGAATCTGCCTGGTCCGGTTCCCCAGCTTGACCAACAGCTCGTCGATCTCCGGAGAGGTCCTGGTCTTGTCCGCCTTCATCATCACGATACCGTTGGCCTCAACATAGTCCTTCATTTTTTTCACGTTCAAGGCGACCGCCTCGTTGGCCTTGCAGGTCAGTCACCAGTCCGCCGTGAAGTCCAGAAAGACCGTCTTGTCCTGGGCCGTGATCTCGGTTAATCGTTGCGGGGAAAACCGCTCCCACTCCAGTTCCGAATCGGATGTTTTCGACTCCGTCTGCTGCGACATTTCGATGCGAGCCATTACCTCATTATTCAACAACTGATTGAAACGGGACTCCATGACTCCTCCAAGTGCCATCTCGCTGAACATTGCCCACCCGATCAGAGCAGAAAATATTCCACCCTGCAGCAGTGCCATCCCACGAGCACGTCGACCGGCGGTCAGTGGAACCTTGCCGTACCACCAGCAAGCCCCCCAGAGGGCAAAAAGGAAACCGACCAACGGAACCAGCGCGGGAAGAGAAACCGTGGCCACAATGGTCATCAACCAGACCACGGTGGCGAGTAGGACAAAACCCATGATGTGCTTGAAGGTCTCCATCCAGGCCCCTGGCCGTGGCAGGAAACTGATCAGTTGGGGAAAAGAACCAATCATCAGGTAAGGAAAGGCCATTCCCAGGCCCACCATGGTGAAACCGAGGTAGGTGATCAGTACTGGCTGAGAGACAGAATACGTGAGTGCCGGAAACAGCAAGGGGCCGCTACAGGGTGTGGCCAGCACGGTCGTAAACATTCCCTTGGCAAAAGCACCGACGGCCCCCTCACCCTCGGTATTCATCCCGGTACTGACACTGAATCCAGGGATCGGAATCTCCCAGACCCCAAGAAAACTCAGGGCAAAAACAAAGACCACCGCGACCAGGACAACATTAAATGCCAGGCTGCTGAACTGGGCTCCCCACCCAAGACTGATGACCCGTGCCAGGGTGGCCAGGACAAGAAAGACCGCCAGCATTCCCAGGGAGAACCAGAGATTGAGCATGAAGATCCTCTGGCGACTCTCTCCCGCCTGCTCCACAAAGGTCATGATCTTCAAACCCACGACCGGGAGCACGCAGGGCATGAAATTAAGGATGAAACCTGCGGCGAAGGCCGCCAGCAAAACAAGTCCCAGCGATTGATTCTGGGAATCATTATTTACCGCCACCTTGTCCGGATCAAAGGCAACACCCTGGCTACTGGCCTCGCTGGCCACAAAGAAACCATCCAGCCCCGCTTCGGCAGTATGGAACTGGGGAATACAGGCCCCCGCACCATCCTCCTGGTTCGTACAGGCCAGGCCGTCGTACTCGACCGAAATCAAGAGCGAATCCGTCTCCAGGCCCTCCTCCAGTTCAATGGGAGCTGTCCAGGTCACCGTCCCCTCGTGTTCCTCGATTCGCAGACCAGGATAAAACTCCGGGTAAGATTTTATTTTCGGGGCGGAGTCGGTCTGGAAGGGCCCCGTGACCTCCACGCCCTGGCCCGCGACAACCGTGATGGTCGACTTGGTCGGCCCTCCCTTTTTCTGATTGACCGAGTAAATATGCTGGTCTTCACGGACTTCTGCCGTCACATGTATACGCCCCGTACGTGTCCCCTCGATCAACTGGAAAGTCGCCGAGAGCTTGACCTCCGGCTCCGGATCGCCAAAGGGATCCGCACCCAGCTCACCGGCGAAATCGAGCGAGGGTGGATCGCTCTCGTCCTGGGCATACCCGCCGGCTGACAGGCCCCCCCAGCCGAGCAGCAATGAGAGAAGAAGCCGGTATCGAAATGCAGGATTCATGATCAGCCAGTCTGTCTTGCTTTGGGTGGTACAGTCGTGCTTCCTATGGCACATCGCTCATTTCATTCTAGTGAATTGTCGTTTCCCGGTGTAGCTGCGACCTGCCTGGCCCTTGTGTTATGATCCCTTCCGGGAACAGCCTCATAACTCATCCAGCCGCCGGATGACTGCCTGCCGGTCCTCAAACTGCCGGCCCTCGACCAGTATCCAGCGGAGCCACTGCATGCCGGACATTGCCCGATTCGCGAGCTCCAGGGTCACGACCATTTCCTGTTCCTCCTGGTCCAGGGGGCGAACTGCCTGGTAGGCCTCCAGGCCCCCGGCCCAATGCTGATCGTCAACACTACTGACACTTCCCAGCAGGCGGGCGACATCTGCTGCTACCGAGTCGATCCGTATGGCACCAAAGTCGACGAACGAGGAAACCTCCTTACCTAGAAAAAGCACGTGTGCAGGCCGTATATCCCTGATGCAGGGAAGCAGCGTCACCCGGAACCGGGACGCCGATGCCAACCGGGACTGCAGTTGCCCTCGCAGCCCCTGGAATCTATCTACAATCTTCCCTGCCCGCTGGTTCATATCGGTCCAGTCACTCTGGCCAAGCCGGACCTGGATGCCATTGATCCAGCCATCGACCAGGGACTGGTAAAATGCCAGTCGGCTCTCGATCGCCGGTGCCGGGGAACGGTCCTGCCGTGGCAGAAAGTCCTCCACCGACCGGTGGAATCGTGCCAGGGCATCCAGGGCGTTGGCAATGCGAACGGGAGAGGGGTCCTGCTCCAGGGCCGGTATGCCGGGCATCCAGCGGCTGCACTCCCAGAGGAATCCTGCCTCACGAACAAAACTCTCCCCGGCAGGCGTGGTCCGCATCGCTGGAAGCAAGGGAAACCCATGGCCAAGCGAGTGCCGGAGTACCGAGTGAATCCACCGCAAGCGAGAAACCGGGGGATGTTCCCGCGGCCAGCGGCGGATACCCCAGTCCTCCTGCGCCTGCGGGAGCTGCCAGAAGCGAGCGCCACTAAAGCCGCCGGCAGTGCCGAGTGAATGCCCCGGCCCCTGCAGTCCGAATCGCTCCAGCACTCGAGTGGGAAGTTCCTCTGCTTTCATCAACTCACACCAGCTCCCAGGGAATTCTTAATTTATGCCAGTTGAAAGGCGTTGTGATACACTGGACGGCACGATCGATCTCACCAGTACGACCCCGGGGCCATATTCGCCGATCCTCACCATGCGCATGATCGTGGCTATCATTCAACCGACCAAGCTCAAGGCAGTCCAGGCGGCACTGACGGACATCGGCGTGGAGCGGATGACGGTCTGTGATGCCCAGGGGTATGCCCGACAACGTGGGCAGACGGCATTATATCGAGGAATGGAATACAAGACGCACCTGTTACGGAAGATAACCCTGGAGATCGCTGTCAATGACGATTTTGTTGAGCGAACGATTGAATCAATTGTTTCGGCCGCCCGCACGGGCCCGGAGGGGGCCATCGGAGATGGGAAGATCTTCGTCCTGCCCATGGACGAGGCCTACCAGGTCGACCGGGATGTGGTCGGGCCGGAGGCCATCTAGGCCGCCCCGCCCATTCTCCAATTCACTGCGCGCGAGGCAGCGCCGATGACGATCCTGCTTCTCTCCCGCGACCTGCTGTTTCCCTCACGAGTACGGGCTGCCGCCGAGCAGCTGGGACGTGAGCTCATGACTGTCCGGAATCCGGAACAGCTCACCGATCGGCTGGGCAACCCCGGTACCACGCTGGTCCTGGTCGACTTGACATGCCCGGGGCTTTCGCCCACCGCAATACAGGCCGCGGCCCGAAAGTCCGATCCGGGACCCCGCCTGGTGGGCTTTGGCCCCCATGTCCAGCAGGAACTCTTGGAGTCAGCACGCAATGCCGGTTTCGACCAGGTTCTTGGCAATGGCGAGTTCAATCAGCAGATCAGCAGCATCCTTGGCGGTGAACCAGAGGACTGATCCGGTATCGCTAGTCATCTTCCCCTGCGTCGTTCTCCCCGGCGTCTGCTTCCTCGCCCGCTTCCCCGGCGTCTGCTTCCTCCCCCGCTTCCTCGGCGTCTGCTTCCTCCCCCGCTTCCTCGGCATCGGGGGCGGCATCCTCTCCAGCGGCATTCTCGGATTCGGTCGGCTGGTGCAGCTGGGGCAGTTCGAACTGGGCCTCTTCACTGGGCATGTAAACATCGTCCAGCTCGGTCTGGTCCGTGTCCTTTCGCAGCAGCAGGTAGATCGCTGCAGAGCCGGCCCAGAAGAAAGCGAAGGTGTAGGCCGCCACCAGGTACCCCACCACGTCATTCAAGAAGTTGATGATATTGGCACCGACAGCCAGGGCACCCGTTTTATCTTCCCCATCCTGAAGCGCAGCAACATTTTCAAGACCACCACCCCAGGAGGCAGACCAGAGTGCCAGTTCGGTCACCTGGTTTGCCACCAGGTCCACCAGCCACCAGCCAAGGCCACCGATAATCAGGGCCACGACCACGTAGCAGGCATATTTCAGCGGCCGCTGGATGGTGTAAGAGAAGCTGCGGCTGGTGGCCTCAAAGACATCCCCGGTCTCCTCGGCACTGATCGCTCCCCACATCAATGGCCAGCCAAACGAGAGAACGACCAGCAGCACCGCCATCGCGGCGGCCAGGATCAAGACGATCACCCAGCCCACGCCGACGACCGCGGTTCCCCAGCCGCCGGCACGCATCAGCAGGCTGGGAATGGTAATCAGAAGTGCAAGCAGGAGACTGGCGATAATCACAAACAGGGGTGCCATGAAATAGGATCGCAGCTTGCGGATGGAAAACCTCAGCGACTCACCCAGCGAGACACGTTCTCCCCGCCCCAGCTGGACCACGGCAATCCGGGAGATGGCCCCTCCAAAGAGCGCGTAGACCAGCAGCGTCCAGAGTCCACCGAACGTGTACAGCGCCAGATCATTCCAGCTTGCCTGCCGATCAAAAAACTTCGTAGCCGGTTCCAGCAACTCGGTGTAAACACCGCTGATCGTTCCTCGCTGCGGTTCCAGGTTACGAGTCACTCCATTGAGAGGGCCTGACCAGAGGGATTCATCCTCTTCCTCCTGGTCCACGGAAGGGGAGGTGAAAATACTCTCCGTTTTCTCCAGCACAATAGCCTCCCTTGCCACCATCTGTGCATTCGCCTCACCCTCTACTGCCGACCCGACAAAAAGCATGCCGCCCAGGTGCCAGCCCAGCGGGATGGCAACCAGCCCGGCCACAGCCAGGATCAGGACGGGAATGGAGATCGAGACACCAAAGGCCCGGCCCAGCAGGGAGACCCCGCAACAGTTACTCGTGGAACAGCCGCTGCTCGTCTGGGAATCAGCCATGGATATCATTCCTGCTTTTCTAGAATCGAATTAAACAACCTCTACATGGTGGCCAGCGATCGTGCTAACCGTTCAGCCCACTTCATTTTCCATCATTTCGTCCCCAACAGGAATGCCATATTCCTCATTGAGCCAACGTCCCAGATCCACGTGCCGACAGCGATCCGAGCAAAACGGCAACGCCGTGGTTTTCTGATCTTCGAACTCGTTCTGGCAGACCGGGCAGATCATCGCATCGATCCTGGACAACGTTTTTTGACGACGCAATTATTCTAGTGACCGATCACTATTTTTGCGACAAGCGGTGACGTTTTCTGCCACCGCTCAGTCTTTCGAGCTTCCCTTGTCCGGCTTCGGCGTGGACTTCTTCTCCGCCTTGGCAGCAGGTTTCTTGCTTTCGCCCTCTTTCTTATCCGAGGAACTCTCTTTTGATTTTGTCTCGGCTTTTCGATCTTCCTCGGCACTCTTCTTGTAGGCTGTACTGCGATAATCTGTTTCGTAGAAGCCGGAGCCCTTGAAGAGGATTGCCGCACCTGTACCAAACAGTCGTCGCAACTTGAACCGCCCACACTCGGGACACTTCCGTTTCACAGGATCACTGATCTTCTGGAATAGCTCAAAACAGTGATCGCAGGCGTCGCACTGGTAGTCGTAGGTTGGCATTATTCTGTCATTTCCTCTTCTTCTGCACCGGGGGCAGTATCCTCCACAACCGGTTCGGGCGTTGTGGCTACCAGCACCTGGGAAGGGCGTACGACGCGATCGTGCATTCGATAACCAGGCTGGGTCACCTGGAGAATGGTTCCGGCAGGATGATCCTCACTTGGTACCTGCCCTATCGCCTCGTGGAAGTTCGGGTCAAAAACCTGGTCCTCCGCCTCGATCAGTACACAATGATACTGGCCGAGAATGGTACCAAGCTGGTCCACGACCATTTGTACGCCGCGGACAAGCCCCTCTCCTTCACCGGCATCGACCGCGGCCTGGACCGCCCTCTGCAGGTTATCGATCACGTCAAGCAGGTCCCTGGCAAGCGGCAGGGAGGCGTAGCGGCGCTGTTCAGCCATCTCCCGCTGCGAACGTTTCCGGAAATTCTCCAGTTCCGCCTTTCCCCGCAGCAGGCTCTGCTCGGCATCCGCAAGCTGCTGTTCCAGGCTCATTTCAGGGGCCGCAGGCTGCTCCGCTTCCGCTGCAGTTGGACTGCTCACTTCATCCGGACCCTCACCGGGGGCCACGACATCCTGGTCGAGCGGCTGTCCAGGATCATTTTCCGGCAGCGGGTTGTCGTCGGCTGGCGTGCTCGACATTCCTAGTCCTCCTGCTCATCATCGGTACTGTCCTGGCCACTAAAATAATCCTTGATCTTCTCCAGAAAGCCCTTTCGCTCCGGCGTCACGTGGGCGTCTTCCAGATCGGCCAGTTCTCGCAGCAAATCTCCCTGCCTTTCACTGGTTTTCTTGGGAACCTCGATGTAGGTCTGCACAAGCAGATCCCCCTTCTGGCTACCGCGCGGATTCGGCATGCCGAATCCGGCGATCCGGAAGACGGTCCCAACAGGGGTCCCAGCCGGAATCTCCAGCGGACGCAGGCCGTCGAGCGTTGGCACCTCCACGGTGGCACCCAGTACCGCCTGGCTGTAGATGATCGGCATCTCCACGACAAGGTGATCTCCCTCGCGATGAAAAATATCGTGCTGCTGCACGTGCAGCACGCAGTAGCAATCACCCTGCCGACCGCCGTCCAGGCTCGGTTCTCCCTGTTGTGCAATCCGCACACGGTTTCCATCATCCACGCCCGGCGGAATCTCGACATCCAGCGTTACTTCGCCCGGAACAACACCGTCCCCCGAACAGTCGCTACAGGGATCGGTAATCACAGATCCTGCGCCCTGGCAGGCGGAGCATGTCGTCTGCACACGAAGAATTCCGGCTGATTGAACGACCTGTCCTGCTCCACCACAACGCCGGCATTCGCTCCGCTCGGAACCAGGCTCGCTGCCGGAACCCTCACACGTCTGGCAGACACTGTTACGATGAAACGAAACCGTCTTGGTAATACCACGGGCCGCTTCCTCCAGCGTCAGCGATGTTTCACACATCAGGTCCGCACCACGCCGCTGTCGCCGACTGGCCCGACGTCCACCGAAGATGTTGCCAAACAATCCTCCCCCGAGAATGTCACCGAAGGCCTCAAAAATGTCGTTGACCGATCCAAACTGCATACCGTTTCCATCCAGACCGGCATGCCCGTACTGGTCATAACGCGCCCGCTTGTTGGCGTCCCCAAGAACCTCGTAGGCCTCGGCGGCCTCCTTGAAACGGCTGATGGCATTTTCATCATCCGGATTGCTGTCCGGATGGAATTTGAGTGCCTTTTTCCGATAGGCCTTGGCGATGTTATCCTGCGTGGCATCTTGCGGGATGCCGAGGATTTCATAGTAATCGCGCTTGGCCATAACCGGTTTATCCATCGAGCAAAGAGGGTGGAAAAAAAGCCACCCCGGTCAGGAGATGGCTTGAAAAGGCTCGGTACTGGGTAATCACTCCCCCTTGGCCACACGGGAATGTCCGTGGGCAATCAGGAAACGCTTCCTTCCACCCGGTTCTTGTCTTTGTCTTCCTTGTCAAAGTTTGTCACCAGGGCCTCGGTCGTTAACATCAGCCCGGCAATACTGGCGGCATTCTTCAGGGCCGTTCGAACCACCTTGACCGGATCAATCACGCCCGCCTTGAACATGTCGACATAGTCAGCCTGGTTCGCATCATAACCAAACGCAACATTCTTGTTCTCGCGAACCGTGTCTGCCACAACGGATCCGTCGATTCCACCGTTATCGACAATCCGGCGAAGGGGCGCTTCCAGCGCGGCACAGATAATATCCACACCAATCTTCTCGTCTCCCTTGACGGATCCACGAACCGCCTCCACTGCCTCTCGACAGCGAAGCAGGGCAACACCGCCACCGGGCAGGATCCCTTCCTCGACAGCGGCACGTGTTGCATGCAGGGCATCTTCAAGCCGCGCTTTTTTCTGTTTCATGTCCGACTCGGTCTCCGCACCGACGGAGATAACAGCAACTCCACCGGACAGCTTGGCCAGCCGTTCCTGGTATTTCTCCTTGTCGTACTCGCTCTCGGTCGCATCCATCTGGTTGTTAATCTGCTGAACCCGGGCGTCGATATCCCCCCGGTCACCAAGCCCCTCGATAATCGTGGTGGCACTCTTGTCGACCGTGATCCGGCGAGCCTGGCCAAGTTGTTCCAGGGTGATATTTTCAAGCTGGATACCAAGATCCTCGCTGATCATCGTACCCCCGGTCAGGATGGCGATATCTCCCAGCATCGCCTTGCGACGGTCACCGAATCCTGGTGCTTTCACAGCACAGACATCCAGCACCCCCCTCAGCCGGTTGACTACCAGCAGGGTGAGGGCTTCCGCCTCGATATCCTCGGCGATAATCAATAGCGGTTTTCCTGACTGGCTCGCCTTTTCCAGAACCGGCACCAGGTCCTGCAGGCTGGAGATTTTCTTCTCGTGGATCAGGATCAGGCAGTCTTCCAGTTCACATTCCATCTCGGCGGGTCGGTTCACGAAGTAGGGCGAGATGTATCCTTTATCAAACTGCATCCCGTCGACGAAGGAGACCTTGGTCTCTGTCGTCTTACCTTCCTCGACAGTGATCACACCATCCTTGCCAACTCGCTGCAGGGCATCTGCCAGGAGTTCGCCAATCGCCATATCATTATTGGCACTAATTGCGCCGATCTGGGCGACTTCCTCGCGACTGGATACCGGCTTGCCCATGCCGAGCAGATGTTCCTCGGCCGCCTGGACGGCTTTCTCGATACCACGTCGCACGGACATCGGGGTGCTCCCGGCATCGATATTTCGCAGGCCCTCTCGGAAGATCGAACGTGCCAGCACGGTTGCCGTGGTGGTACCGTCCCCCGCCAGGTCGGATGTCTTCTGGGCCACTTCGACCACGAGCTTGGAGCCCATGTTTTCAAAACGGTCTTCCAGCTCGATCTCCTTGGCCACCGTGACACCGTCCTTGGTCACCACCGGGCCACCAAATGACTTGTCAATGATCACGTTGCGGCCTGTCGGTCCCATCGTGGTGGCCACCGCATCGGCCAGCTTGTCTATCCCACGCATCAGTCGCGAGCGGGCGTTGTCATCAAAAAGCAGTTGTTTTGGCACGCTTCAGTACTCCTTTTGACTGGCACCTTATCAGCAGGCACCTGGAATTGGGTCCTACAGCAGATCAGTTGACCACCTTGGCCAGGATCTCAATTTCACGCAGGATTTTTACTTCTTCACCATCGACCTCGATATCAGCACCACCAAACTTGCCGTAAATCACCTCGTCGCCAATTGCCACGGAAAGTTCACCACGAGTTCCGTTGTCCAGTAACCTTCCGGCCCCGACAGCAATCACGGTTCCCCGCTGAGGTTTCTCCTTGGCAGAATCTGGAAGCACAATCCCCCCGGCCGTTACTTCTTCAGCCTCGGTCGGTCGCACTACAACACGGTCATCCAGTGGTCGAATCTTGATCTTTGCCATTGCCGTTCGTTCCTTGTTCAAACAAAAAGTAATTCGATTTCTTGTTGCTTATCCCTGTCCACATTGGCTGTTACATCATGCCGGGCATGCCACCCATGCCACCCATGCCACCCATGCCGGGCATGCCACCCATGCCACCCATGCCACCCATGCCGGGCATGCCACCGCCACCACCATGGTCATGGTGATCATGGTGGTCGTCGTCTTCTTCTTCACTGGGAATCTCTGTCACCAGTGACTCGGTCGTCAGCAGCAGGGACGCGACACTGGCGGCATTCTGCAGGGCCGTCTTGACCACCTTGGCCGGGTCAATCACACCCATCGCAATCATGTCGCCGTATTCATTGCTGTCCGCATTGTAGCCCTCGGTTTTCCCCTTGAGCTTGCGAACCCGGTTGACGATGACTGCACCGTCCAGACCAGCATTGTTCGAGATCGCTCGAAGCGGATCATCAAGCACGTTAATGATGATCTTGGCCCCGAGTGCTTCATCACCAGAGAGATCCAGCTTCGCCGCCGCTTTCTCCGCACGGATCAGGGCAACGCCGCCGCCAGGAACAATACCTTCGGCAAGGGCTGCCTGGGTTGCCGACTTGGCATCCTCCAGCAAGGCCTTGCGTTCCTTCATTTCTGTCTCGGTGGCAGCACCACAGTTGATCTGGGCAACTCCACCCGCCAGCTTCGCCAGTCGTTCCTGGAGTTTCTCACGATCATATTCACTGTCGGTGACATCGATTTCACGACGAATTTGATCCGCGCGGCCTTCAATGTCTTCCTTGGAGCCTGCACCCCCGACCACGATTGTCTCGTCGGAGGTAATCTTCAGCTTTTGAACCTTCCCCAGGTCAGAAATCTTGACACTCTCCAGTTCAATCCCCAGGTCCTTGAAAATCGGGGTCGCACCGGTAAGCACGGAAAGGTCCCCCATGATCGCCTTGCGACGGTCACCGTCCCCAGGAGCCTTGACAGCACACACATTGAGAATGCCCCGCATCTTGTTGACCACCAGCGTCGCCAGGGCTTCCCCTTCCACATCCTCAGCAACGATCAACAGGGGCTTCTTGGCCTGGCTCACCGCCTCGAGCAACGGGATCAATTTCTTGTTGGAAGAGATCTTTTCCTCAAACAACAGGATATAGCAATCATCCATCTCGACCGTCACCTCGGTCTCGTTGGTGACAAAATGAGGGGAAAGGAATCCTCGCTCGAACTGCATTCCTTCCACGACCTCGACAGTCGTCTCGTTACCACGACCTTCTTCCACGGTGATCACGCCATCCTTACCGACCTTGATAAAGGCATCCGAAAGCACCTTGCCAATCGAGGAGTCGTTATTGCCTGCAATCGTGGCAATCTGCTGGATTTCCTTCTTGTTCTTGTCGTCGATTGGAATGGCCAGCTTGTCAATCTCGGCACAGACCACCTCGGTTGCACTGGCAATACCCCGCGCAAGAGCCATCGGGTCGGCACCGGCGGCAATCATCTTCAAGCCTTCCCGGAAAATTGCTTCTGCCAGGACCGTGGCAGTTGTCGTTCCATCCCCGGCAACCTCGTTTGTCTTGCTGGCTGCTTCCTTGACCAACTGCGCACCAAGATTCTCGTTGACATCATCCAGTTCCACGTCCTCGGCCACCGTGACGCCATCCTTTGTCACCTTGGGAGAACCCCAGCCCTTGTCGAGGATCGCATTGCGACCACGAGGACCGAGCGTACTTCGAACTGCACGAGCAAGCTTGGAAACACCTGCCAGAAGAGCCTGGCGAGCCGTGTCGTCGTAGACCATTTGTTTTGCCACGTCCGGTTACTCCTATCTCAATTGCTTTGACTTTTCTCGCTCTGATTCGACTATGATCACTGACCGGCGGGGACTCAAGAGGCCAGGCAAATCAGCGTGTTGTCCGTGATAACGGCCACCGATATATCTATCCGCATACCGCCTGTTGCCGGGTGGCAACGAATCACTTTTTTGGCAGTCCATCGCCAACAGATCCCACGAAATCTGCAATGTTCATGCCAAAACAAGTGGGACTACACTCAAGCGTTTACGAACTAACAACTTACATCACGAAAAGAGCATCTGGAAGGGGGCCAGCTTGATTCTCTCTCAACGATTCATGCCAATTTGGCAGGAAAAAATGGGATCTTCACATCGACGATTGTCAACCTTGGCAGTCTGATCACCTGAATCGTTCTTTTTATCCTCGCAGAGGGCCATCCACGGGAATCTGGCGTGCCAAAAAAAAGCGTTGCTTCTCGCCAGAAGGCGGTATTTCCCAACTGAACAGGGCCGGTTGACGCCTTGGCCAGAGCCGATCTAGGATGGCAAATTACGCTTTTTTCACTGTCTACCATGACGTGATCTAATGGAACCGACCAGGACTGCAATTATCGGACTGGGAACCGTGGGAAGCGGTGTCGCCCAGGTTTTACTCTCCCATGCGGATCGTATTGCACACCGCGCGGGCCGGCTGATTGAATTACGGCGGGGTATCGTGCGTATTCGCGTCCTTGACTAGCCGGCAGGAATCCCAGGACAAGCAAAAGAAAAAGCTGTCATGAAACACGTGATCGTGATACCGGACGGGTGTGCGGATGAACCCCAGGCGGAACTGGGGGACCGGACACCGCTGCAGGCTGCCTGCCTGCCTGCCATGGACACCCTAGCCCGGCAAGGCATGGTCGGCCGTGCCAACCACGTCCCGGATCACCTCCCTGCCGGTTCTGCCGTCGCGAACCTCAGCCTGCTTGGATACGACCCAGAGGTCCACTTCACAGGCAGGGCTCCCCTGGAAGCAGCAGCTCGCAAGATCCCACTAGCGGCAGAGGACTGGGCAATCCGTTGCAACCTGGTCACGGTCCAGGACCAGGTAATGAAAGATTTTACCGCCGGTCATATAACCACGGAGCAGGCGCACCGGATTCTCGCATCACTCCAGCAGGAGCTGGGAAATGATGCCCTGGAGTTTTTTGGTGGTGTCAGCTACCGCAACTTGCTGGTCTACCGTGGGCAGCAGAAGCCGGCCCCCTTTTCCCGTGATACCCGCAGTACCCCGCCTCATGACCTGACAGACCAGCTGGTGATGGACGATTATCCCCGTGGTCCAGGCAGCGACCTGCTCTGCGAGTGGATGAACCGTTCCGCCGGTTTACTGGAAGATCATCCGGTGAACCTGGAAAGAACTGCCAAGGGACTGTTGCCGGCCACGAACATATGGCTCTGGGGACTCGGGCGAGCCCCTCAGCTCCCTTCCTTCCAGGAGAAGTACGGCAAGCGAGGGCTGATGATCACGGCGGTCGACCTGTTGCGTGGAATCGCCGCCCTGATCGACTGGGAGCAGGTCGAGGTGGAAGGGGCCACCGGCTACACGGATACCGACTATACCGCCAAGGGACTGGCCGCACTGGAAGCCCTGGAACGCGTTGACCTTGTCTGCGTGCACGTGGAAGCACCGGACGAGGCATCCCACGAGGGGGATACCCAGGCGAAGATCAAGGCCCTGGAACAGATCGACCAGCACATCGTTGCCCCACTCTACGAGGCGCTCGTATCCCATGGTGAGTACCGGATGATGGTCAGTCCGGATCATCCCACTCCCATTCGTACCCGCACCCACACCCACGGTGCCGTCCCCTTTGCCCTGGCCGGAAGCGGGATCGAGATGGACACGGCAACGGAATACGATGAGTTGACGGCAGAGGCATCCTCCGCACACTATCCACAAGGACACCAGTTGATGTCGTTCTTTCTCTCCAGCTGAACAAGAACTCATCACGAAAAAGAAAAAGGCTACATGATGACAATCATCGTGCAAAAATATGGCGGCACGAGCGTTGCGGATCCGGACAAGATCCTGGCCGCGGCCGGGCGAGCAATCCGCGCCAGCCAGGAGGGCCACAAGGTGGTGATGGTCGTCAGCGCGATGGGAAAGAACACCGACATGCTGGTGGAATTAGCCCAGCAAATCAACCAGCGGCCATCGGCGCGTGAAATGGACATGCTGCTTTCCACAGGAGAACAGGTGAGCGCAGCGTTGATGGCGATGGCCATCGACTCACTCGGGCACCGGGCGGTCAGCCTGACAGGTTCGCAGATCGGCATCCAGACCGATAGCACGCATACCAAGGCACGGATCATCTCGATCTCGACCAAGCGAATTGAACAGCTTCTCTCCGAGGGCCAGATCGTGATCGCCGCCGGCTTCCAGGGAATCGATGAAAATTATGACATCACCACACTTGGCCGCGGCGGGAGTGATACCACGGCGGTCGCTCTGGCAGCCGTCCTGGGGGCCGTTCGCTGCGAGATCTATACGGATGTGGATGGAATCTTTACCACCGATCCGAATGTTCTCTCGTCAGCCCAGCGGATGCCGCAGGTGAGCTACGATGAAATGCTTGAACTGGCCAGTCTCGGAGCAGGGGTGATGCACAGCCGGTCCATCGAGTTTGCCAAGAAATACACGGTACCTATCCAGGTCCGCAGCAGTCGGATGGACGGCCCGGGCACCCTGATCAGGAAAATTCCTGCCGACCTGAGCAAAGCCGTCTGTGGTGCCGTGCTGGCAGAGAATGAGGCCCTGGTCACGCTGGCCGGGGTGCCGGATATCCCGGGAAGCAGCAGCGAGATATTTTCCCAGATCGCCAGTCAGAAGATCACGGTCGACATGATCATCCAGAACGTCGGCAAGGATGGCCAGTCCGGACTCTCTTTTACCGTGCCACGGAATGAACTGGAGATGACACTGGAAGTGATCGAGCAGGTTCGCGGGACACTGCAGATCAAAGAGGTATCCCACTCCATCGATGTCTCGAAAGTCTCGGTCGTGGGAAGCGGAATGGCGTACCAGCCGGGAGTGGCAAAGAAGATGTTTCGATCCATCAGCGATGCCGGCATTAACCTCCTGATGATCACCACAAGCCAGATCAAGATCTCTGTCCTGGTGCGCCGTAGCGATGCCCTCGGGGCCCTGGAAGCGGTTCACCAGACTTTTGAACTGGATACTCCCGTCGAGAACGGATCCGGCACCCCTGTCGAGCCCCCGCCGCTCCGAGCGGAAGAGGAACGGGCAGATGTTGTCGATCGGCTCCGCGGCATGGAAGACCTCGTGATCGACGACATCTCGCTGGATACCGACCAGTCCCGGATCACGCTTGAAAGAGTCCCTGACCGACCAGGGATTGCCGCACTCGTGTTTGAGCAAGTTGCCAGTGCCGGCATCGTGGTCGATATGATTGTTCAGAGCCACCTGGACCAGGATGGCCTGGCAAATATCAGCTTCACCATTCCCCGTGCCGACCTGGTGGCATGCCAGGATCTCTGCCAGCAGATGGCAGAACAACTTCCCTGCCAGGGTATCAGCTGCAGCCCGCAGGCGGCAAAACTGAGTGTTTCCGGTATCGGGCTCCGCAGCCACACGGGCGTCGCCCGAAGAATGTTCCAGGCCCTGGGAGCCGGAGGGATCAACGTCGAGTTGACCAACACGAGTGAAGCGCGAGTCAACGTGATCGTGGATGCAGAACAGGGTGATCTGGCACTGTCGGTGGTGAAAGCTGCCTTTGCCGATATCACAACCCGCTAGTCGGCGCTGGAAGGCAGCCTGTTAAATGCTGCCAATCACTTCTTCCAGGACCTGCTCCGAAACCCAGATCGGCAGATTGGGCTCACAGGTCACGGCAATCGCAATTGCATCGGAGGGACGCGAGTCAATTTCAATCAACTCGCCATCCTTGCGGACCCGGATCAGTGCATAATAAGTGTGCTCCCTGAGTCCGGTGATCACCACACTGTCCAGATCCCCACCCATCTGGTTAACCATGCTGACAATCAAGTCATGGGTCAGAGGCCGGGGTGCCGTATAGGACTTCACCCGCCGATCAATACTGGTCGCTTCAAAGAGACCGATCAGGATCGGGAATTGACGATCCCCATTCACCTCACGCAGATAAATCACCTGGTGGTCATTTATCTCGCTGATGATGATCCGCGACAATCGCATTTGCACGGGCATGAAATCCGTTCCTTCTGGGGCACCACTATCAAGCCGTCCCTCCACATTCACATTATAGGTCGCCATGGCATGCGGGCCAGCAAAAAAAATCCTTCACTGCTCGCACTCATGACGCTGCATCCAGGCGGGCAAGCGCCGCTTCGACGCCTGCCAGTTCATCCTGCAGTTGCTGCAGGCCGTCACGTTCACGCTGGACCACATCTGCCGGCGCACGATCGACGAATTGCTCGTTGGAGAGTTTCTTCTCCTTGCCCGCAATCTGGTTTTCCAGTCGTTCCCTGAGCTTCTGGTTTCTCTCGATCTCGGCATCGACATCGATCAAGTCCTTCAGGTCCACGAAAACTTCCACCTGCTGAACTCTCACGGTGGCATTGTTTTCCGGCTCGATGACCTCGGGGCCCCAGCCAACCGCGGAGGCTCCGGCCATGGACCCAAAGAAAGCTTCCATGGGCTTCAGCAGCTCGACTGTCTCCTCGCTGCAGCGAACCGAGAACTCGATCGATTCACGGGGGCTGATACCCTGTCGACTACGAATTTCACGAACCGCCCCCAGGACCTGCTGGAAGAGCGAAAACTGCTGCTCGATGACAGGATCCTGGTGGGCAGGATCCGGAACGGGCCAGGGCGCGGTCATGATCGATCCGGTCGGCTCCAGTGGCTCGGCCAGGCCCCGTTGCGGCGCCGCCTGCGAGAGTAATTCCCACACCCCCTCGGTAATAAAAGGGATCACCGGATGCAGCAGGCGAAGCAACTGGTCGAGGGCATGCGCCAGTACCCGCCGGGCGATCGGCGCCGCCTGGTCGTCCTGGAAACGGGACTTCGCCATTTCCACGTAAAAGCTACAGAACTCATCCCAGGCAAAGTCATAGAGGATCCGTGAGGCCTCGGCAAACCGGTATCCCTCCAGGGCGCTGGTCACCTGGCTGCTGACGGTCGCCAGGCGGCTCAACAACCAGCGATCCTCAAATGCCAGTTCCTCCTCGGCTACCGCAGCCGGCTCGTAACCTTCCAGGTTGATGAAGACGAACCGGGATGCATTCCAAAGCTTGTTGCAGAAATTCCGGGCAAATTCAAATCGTTCACTGACCACGGCTCCACGCGGCAGAGCCTGGTCTTCCTCCAAGCGAGCCCATTGCGTGGAGAATGCCTGCCGGCAACTGCTACATTCAATTCGCGGAAGTTCCCGGTTATCACGTGTCTGATCCACCAGCTGCTGGCAATGCGGGCATTCCAGCTGCACCGCCATTCTCACATCCTGCGTCTCGGTGGTCAGGTAAGCGAGGCCAAATCGCAGTGCGTCGGCACCGAACTTCTCGATCACATCGATCGGATCCACCCCGTTCCCCTTCGACTTGGACATGGTTTCGCCATAGCCGTCGAGAATCTTGGGATGGATAAAAACCTCGCGAAACGGTATCTCGCCCATGTTGTTCAGGCCCATCAGAACCATGCGGGCTACCCAGAGCGTGATAATGTCACGGCTGGTGATTAGCGTGCTGGTGGGATAGAAGGTCTCCAGTGCCTCGTTCGGCTCTGGCCATCCCAGCGTGCTATGGGGCCAGAGCGCGGAACTGAACCAGGTATCAAGCACATCCTCTTCCTGGATGAACCCGTTTTCGGAAAGCTGCTGCTGGTGCTGTTGGTGGTCATCACAGAGGCAGACATGGACGGAGGCATAAACGTGCGCGACCTCCTCGGAAAGGTCGGAGACACGCGTCAGCTCGTTTTTCTCGCTGGTCAATTCCAGCTGGACAGCGAGCTCTCCGGGCACCTCGGCAAGCCAGGCCTGGAGATCCTGCAGTTCTTTTTCATCCGCACAATCTCGTGACCAGATTGGAATTCGGTGCCCCCACCAGAGTTGCCGACTCACCGGCCAGTCCCGTTTCTCTCCAAGCCAGTCCAGGTACCCCTTGGCGTATCGCTCCGGAAAGATCTGCACCCGCCTGTCGGTCACGGCATCCATCGCCAGCTGGGCCAGCTGATCCATTTTCACGAACCACTGGTCAGCCAGGAGCGGTTCGATCGGTGTCTTGCTTCGATCCGAGTGTGCCAGGTCAATCTCCCGGTCCTCAACCTCTGCCAGGAACCCCTGCTGCTCCAGGTCCATGACCACCTTTTCACGGGCCTCTTCCGTCGTCAGCCCCTGGTAGGGGCCCGCGTTGGCATTCAAGCAACCATCCACCGAGAGGATGTTGATCATCGGAAGCTGCTGTCGCTGGCCGACATCGTAATCATTGACGTCATGGGCGGGCGTGATCTTCACACACCCGCTCCCCAGTTCCGGCTTGGCCCACTCATCGGTAACAAGCGGTATCGGCCGCTGCATCAGGGGAAGCATGACCTGGCGTCCGTCGTTGGCCATGTCGCGGAGCTGCTCCAGGGCGGGAAGCATCTGTTCGCGGCGCTGGCGAACATTCTCCAGTTGCAGGTCCACCGTCGCCTGTTCCCGGTCCGTCGCTGTGGCACGGCGCTGAAGAAGTTCCTTCTCCAGTCGATCCAGTGCGGCGGCAGGATCCGGGTGAACCGCCACGGCGGTGTCTCCAAGCATCGTCTCCGGGCGCGTCGTCGCCACCGTCACGTGTTCAGGTTCCCCCGGTTGCGGGTCGATCACCGGGTAACGGAAGTGCCAGAAATGACCTTCCACCAATTGATGGAATACCTCATCGTCACTGACAGCCGTCTGCAGGAAGGAATCCCAGTTAACCAGCCGCTTGCCCCGGTAAATCAACTGTTTCTGGAAAAGGTCAAAAAACGTGGTCCGCACGGCACGGGCACAGGTGTCATCCAGAGTAAAGCGGGTTCGCTGCCAATCGCAGCTGCAGCCCATCTGTTTCAGCTGGGAGATAATCCGCTCCTCGTACTGGTCCTTCCACTTCCAGATCCTCTCTACCAGCGCCTCGCGACCCAGGTCATGGCGGGTCTTCTGTTCTTCTTCCTTGAGCCGCCGTTCCACCACGGCCTGCGTGGCAATCCCGGCATGATCCGTACCGGGCATCCAGAGAGTCTCGTACCCCTGCATCCGCTTCATGCGAATGAGAATGTCCTGGAGGGTATTATTCAGTGCATGTCCCAGGTGCAATGCACCGGTCACATTCGGAGGTGGGATAACGATCGTGAACGGCTCCCGCCCACTGCCGGCATGGGCAGCAAAGAGCTGCCTCTCTTCCCAGCTTGCATAGATTCGCTTTTGGGCCTCGCCATAATCAAAACGCTTTGGCAAGTCACTGGCTGAGAAGCTGCTCGTCATCCTAACTCCTACCCCCTAAGCCTTGATCGGGTCGTCCTTGTACAGTTTGTATTCCACGGCGTCCACCAGCGCTATCCAGCTGGCCTCGATGATATTCTCACTGACACCCACCGTGGACCAGGCTTCCTCCCGGTCGGCACTTTCGACGAAAACCCGGGTGCGGGCTGCAGTCCCCGCTTCTGAATTGACGACACGCACCTTGTAGTCGACTAATCGCATCTCTCGCAATCCTGGAAAAGTACCGTTGAGTGCTTTGCGAAGGGCGGCATCGAGGGCATTGACCGGGCCATCTCCCTCGGCCACCTCATGCCGCTCACTGCCTGCAACATGGATCTTGACAGTCGCTTCGGTCACCACATCGCGGGCCGGATCCGCATCCACTTCCACATGATACTTGATCTGTTCAAAATGCTGTTGAAAACGGCCGGCACAACGCTGGACCAGGAGGTCAAAGGAGGCCCGGGCGGCCTCGAACTGGTAGCCCTGGTTCTCCATCATCACCACCTGTTCCAGAATCGACTTCATCAGCTCCGAATCGTCGTTCAGGTCCATCCCACTGGTTAGCGCCTGGATATTACTTCGCCCGGAAAGCTCGCTCACCAGGATCCGCCGTTCATTGCCAACATGCTGCGGATCCATATGCTCATAGGATGCACTGTCCCTGGCGATGGCATGAGCATGCATACCTCCCTTGTGTGCGAAAGCACTCCTGCCGACAAATGGCTGGCCCGGATCCAGTTGCATGTTGGCGATCTCGTAAACAAAACGAGACAACTCGGTCAACTGTTCCAGTTTCTCCTCGTCGAGCACTTCATAGTGATCGAACTTGTAAGCCAGGTTGGCGATCACCGAGATCAGGTCTGCATTCCCACAACGCTCACCGATTCCATTGACCGTTCCTTGCACCTGGACCGCCCCCGCGGAGACCGCGGCCAGCGAATTGGCGACTCCCAGTCCGCAGTCATTGTGGCAGTGAATTCCAACCGGCACATCGTGGGCGGCAAGTAACTCCCGAGCCGTCCTGGTCATCCCGGCAATCTCCTCCGGCATGCTTCCACCATTGGTATCACAAAGCACCACCAGCGAGGCTCCTGCCTCGGCCGCGGCCAGGATCGTCTGCTCTGCGTGCTCCGGGTTTGCTTTCCAGCCGTCAAAGAAATGCTCTGCATCATAAATCAGCTCGCGCCCTTCCCCCACCAGCAGTGCCACGCTGTCACGGATCATCTCCACGTTTTCCTCGGAAGAGACTCGCAACACATCGCTGACGTGGAAGTCCCAGGACTTGCCAACCAGTGTGCAGACAGGAGTCTCACTGCGAAGCAGTGCCTGCATTCCCGGGTCCTCGCCGGCCGTCATGCCACGGCGACGGGTCATTCCGAAAGCACAGAGGCGGGCATTTTGCAGTCCCAGTTGGCGGACCCGCTGAAAGAACTGTTCATCCTTTTCATTCGAAAGCGGGTAGCCCCCCTCGATATAATCGAATCCCATTTCATCCAGCCGCTGGGCTATCTGCAGCTTGTCCTGCAAGGACAGACTGACCCCCTCTCCCTGGGTTCCATCACGTAGCGTGGTGTCATAAATCTGGATGCGGCTCATGCGTTCTCGTCCTGGTGCCCTGCCGGATTTTTCCAGTCCGCCCAGGCCACAAAAAAACCCTGAAACCACTTTCAGGTTCCAGGGCTGCTTTCATTCACAATGTGGATTGCTGCCCTTAAACCCTCCCGGGAATAATGGGATGAATAAGATCAATAACTGGACAGATTACCATCATCATGTTTTCCAGCCTGTCGTTTCCTGAGAAAAATCCACAAGAGGACAAATTCCGGGAGAACTTCTACGATAAACCTGCTTCTGGGGGATGTCAACGCAGGCACCATTGGGGGTCAGCGAAGCAGGACCTTGACGACCGCCTTGAAAACCGCCCCCTCACCGCCCAGCGGTGCATGCGCATCACCCGGGAAAAAGATTGCGAAACTTCCTGCCGGGACAAGCAGCCAGCTTTCCGGGCGGTCATAGTAAAATGCCACGTCCCCATCCGGCTGAAAATCGCTGGCCAGCCGCTGGCAACACGCCGTCGGCATCCAGCCAATTCGATCCTCCCCCCGGATCACGTGCTGGATATCCAGGTAATCACGATGATGCTCGACCCGAGCTCGTTCCTGCCCCTTTCCCTGATCACGGGAGAGGAGCGCGAAGATGTCGTCCCCATCAATCTCGTGACGACCATCTTCCAGGTCCTCAAGATTCGTCTGAACGAGGAAGTCAAACGCCCGGGCAAGGCGCCGATGGAGTCCCAGGTAAAGCCCGGCATTGGAAAGTTGGTCAAGAATCATGAATCTGCCTGGAGGATTCGTAAAACGTACTAACGGGCGGTATCCAGTTCATCCTCATCCCAGTCATCCTCCCAGTCGTCCTCCTGGTCACCAGCCAGAGAACCGCCCACCGGTCCCGACCCAGCCTGCTCTTCTTCTGTCTGTTGCACGTCCGCGACCCAGGACGTTTCAGCCTCATGCTGGTCAAAATCCTCAACTAGTTCTTCTTTCCAGACATCCTCTTCCAAGACTTCCTCCGCAGGAGCCTCGATACGACGCCCGGCAGTCACCACGGCAACGCTTGATTCCGGGCTGGTATCATCCACGATGGCTGTCGACGTCCTCGCACGTTTTTCCACAGGGGCCGCAGCACGTTTTGGCCGTACCACTTGTCGCTCGCGGGCGACAGGGGCCGGGGGCTTTTCAGGGACATCCGACTGCGGCTCACCAAGACGCAACGCCTCCCATTCCTCCATCGTCAGGAGGACCTCACGAGATTTTGAACCGTTGTAGTCCCCCACGATCCCATCCTCTGCCATGAAGTCAACCAGGCGAGCCGCGCGGCCATAGCCGATACCAAGGGTCCGTTGCAACAGTGACAAGCTGCCCCGGCGTTCTCTGACAACCACCTCGATGGCACTCTCATACAGTTCATCGCGGTTGCGCAGGCGATCTGCATCCGGCCCGTCATTCCCGGCCACCTTCAACTCGATCAACTCCTGGTCAAACTGCAAACTGTCGGTGCTCACCTCGTCGACCAGGGCATTTATTTCATCGTCGTCAAGGTAGGTTCCCTGGGCACGCAACATGGTGCTGGTCCCGGGCCAGAGAAAGAGAAGGTCCCCGTTGCCCAGCAACCGTTCCGCACCTTGCTCATCCAGTACGACACGGCTATCGGTCCGACTGGCAACCTGGAAGGCAAGCCGCGCCGGGAGGTTTGACTTGATCAGGCCGGTAATCACATCGACCGTCGGTTTCTGAGTTGCCAGGATAAGATGGATCCCAACCGCACGACTCTTCTGCGCGAGGCGGATAATGTGCTGTTCAATTTCTTTTCCCCCGGTCATCATCAGGTCGGCCAGTTCATCGGCCACGATCACCACGAAGGGAATCTTGAAGGGGATATTCTGGCACTCCTCCTCACTCTCCGGCGCCAGTCGCCTGGTAATCTCCTTCTCGCCAAGCTGGTTGTAGCTGGTAATATGCCGCACTCCGGCACGGGCCAGCAACGAGTAACGCTCTTCCATCTTCTCCACCGCCCAGGCCAGAATCGCCTCGGCCTTCTTCATGTCCGTCACGACCGGGTGCATCAGGTGGGGAAGGCGTCCATAGCCACTCAGCTCGACCATTTTCGGATCGATCATCAGCAGCCGGACATCCTCCGGGGATCGTGTCATCAGGATCGAGGCGATCATGGCGTGCAAGCAGACGCTCTTTCCGCTCCCGGTACGACCGGCGATCAAGAGATGGGGCAGGCTGGTCAGGTCCACCGTCAGGGGGGAACCGGAAACATCCTTGCCAATGAAAATCGGGATCCGCATGTCCTTGACCTTCTCGGTCGAATCCTCGATCACCTCCCGCAAACGGACCAGCTGCTGATGGTTGTTTGGAACCTCGATCCCAACCGTGTTCTTTCCTGGAATTGGGGCGACCACACGAACCGTGGGAACCCGCAGGGCGATTGCCAGATCATCCCCCAGTCCGGTGATCCGCGAGAGCCGCAAGCCGGCTTCCAGTTCTACCTCATAACAGGCAAGAACCGGGCCGGTGACGATCTCCACCACCTTGACCTGGAAACCGAACTCGGAAAACGTCCGTTCCAGAATGTGTGCCTTGCGGCGAACTTCCTTGGCCTGGTCTTCGAAATCGACCGGTTCGCGATCCCAGAGGATATTGACCCCCGGTAATTCGTAGTCCTCGTGGTCATCGTTCTGGCTGACCCTGTCGAGCCTGGCCATCATCCGCTCACGTTCATCCGAGGAGGCGGTGGGAGTACTGACCTCAAAATGAGGCTCCTTGCTGCGTTGACGATGCGGGGGAGACACCGGCTCGTGCTGCCATTCCTCTTCCCAGTCGTCCTCCTCATCCACGTCCTCGTACTCTTCCCCGGAAAGGGGAACTCGCGTGCCGCGTACGACAACCGGCATCATCTCGTCATCTTCCAGTTCCTCTTCAAATCCCCCGACCACACAGTCCTGCTCCAGGAAGTCGGTCGTCGATTGGGAGCGTCCCAGGAGAAGTCGCAGGATTCCCAGGATGATTCCCCGTCCGATGCGGTAGAAAAAGCCCACAAAACGAAACAGCATGTAGTCCGTGGTCAGGAGAATACCCCCGAACGCCAGGCTCCCGGCAAGGATAATACCGCCGGTGGTGGCAAAATAACTTCTTAACATGGCACAGCCCAGGGCACCCAGGATACCGCCGGGGCCCATCACCGGACCCGGTGTCCAGAGCGGTGCAACAAGCGTGAGCAGGGCAGTGATGCCGGTCAACGAAACCAGCCAGCCTGCACACCGCAACGCCGGCCATTCCACTCGCAGACGCCGCAACAAGACAACAGCCAGCACCGCCAGCGAGGCAACGAAGTAAAAGGCCCCGTAGCCAAGAAAGGTGTAGAGCAGGTCCGCCACGGCAGCGCCCAGGCGGCCACAGGCATTGCTGACCTGGCCCGTTTCCGGCAATACCAGCACGTCCGGCTGGTAGACCGTGTCCAACGGGGCAACCAGGTTCCCTACCGCGTCAGCCGGGTTGTAGCTCAGCAGGGAGACCGTCAGGAAAATAGTCACTGCGCACACAAGGAGTGCAAACAGATCCTGCTTGAGATTGCGTTGGTTCATCATTGATGCTCTGTTTCTTCCGACAGCGCAACCACCCTGGAATCAAGGCCGGTTGTCATGAAACACTCGCATCCATGCTCCAAAAGGCAATCCATTTCTCCAGGAACCAGATTCCCAATCTTACCACCTGGTGGCAGACCAGGAAAAAGCGGCCCTGTGGTCATTGTCGTCGCCCGCCCCTATAGGAATCCATGATTCAACGCCTGCACCAATTAACCGGCCTGTCGGTTATGACATGCATGACTGCTCCAACCAGTCCATCATGATCAGGCCTGGTCTCAATCTCCCGGAATCACGTGAAATGGAGACTCCATGTCCCTGGGAGCCGCAAGACCACTACAATCCAAACGACTTGACCGGCCGGATCTTGCCGGGGCCATCTGCCGCGGCAATCCCAAGCAGTTTTCCCTCGCCATCGACAAGCACGATCTCTTCCGCAGTCTGCTCCTGGGGAAAGTCGATCGCCCGGCCATTGGCCAGAAACACCCGCTGCTCTGAATCCACGGTCACTGCAGGGAGGTCATTGACCAGCCTCCGGGCCGGCAAGAGGTGTTCCGTAACACCCTGCTGCTGGAGATCCTCGAGTGTGCATGCCGTCTCCACAGCAAATTCACCAATCGAGGTTCGCACGAGCTTGCTCATCACCGCGCTGCTGCCCAGGGCCTGGGCAATATCCCGGCCCAGGCTACGAATGTAGGTCCCGGAGCCACAGCAAATCTGCAGGCGAAGAAACGGGAACTGGTAGTCGTCCAGTTCAATCTGGTGGATCATCACCTCCCGCGGTGACAAATCCACCAGTTGCCCCTGTCGTGCCAGGTGATAAGCCCTTTGCCCCTTGTATTTCAGGGCAGAAAAGGACGGAGGTTTTTGCATGATCGTGCCGGTCCAGCGGGGCAGTTCTGCCAGTACCTGTTCCCGTGTCGGCTCCAGCGCCCCCTCCACGGTGGTCACCGTCCCGTCAATGTCCTCGGTCTCACTTTCCACTCCCAGCTGGAATGTCGCCAGGTACTTCTTTTCCAGGCGTTGTACATAGGGCATCAGGCGAGTCGCCTTGCCGACAAGCAGCAGAAGTACTCCGCTGGCAAGTGGATCCAAAGTCCCTGCATGGCCCAGTTTGGCCGGACGCACCTGCCGTTGCAGGCGATTAATCGCTGCCCGGGAGGTAATTCCCGTTGGCTTATCCAGGTTGATAACTCCAAACAGGGTATCCATTTACGCAACCTGGGAAACTGGCCCAAAAGGACAGGTCATAACGACCGTACCTCCTGGACACTTTACATCGAGCCGGAGACAGAGAATCATGGAACAATACCACAAAAAGGAGCATCGTATCGTCTTGATCTCGCTTCAGGTGCTAGGTTTTATACACGACAACGCCCCTTGAAACCTGCTTTTCAGATTGGCGATTTTTCCCTGGCAGACCACCATGAACAGTGATCCTCGTTTCCCGACCGTACGCATGCGTCGCCTGCGGTCTCATCCGGCGATCCGTTCGCTGCTGTGCAGGAATCGATTGCATCCGGCAAACCTGATCCTGCCCCTTTTCGTCTGTCCGGGAGAGGGAGTTCAACAGCCGATCGACGCCATGCCCGGCCAGCAGCAACTCTCGATTGACATGCTGGTTGAACAGGCAAGGGAATGTCAGCAGCTTGGCCTAGGTGGCATCATCCTTTTCGGTATACCGGAACACAAGGATCCACGTGGCAGTGATGCACTCTCGGATCAGGGTATTGTCCAGCAGGCCTTGCGAGCAGTGAAGGCAGAAGTACCCCAGCTTCTGGTGATCAGTGACGTCTGCTTTTGTGAATACACCGACCATGGCCACTGCGGTCTTTTACACGAACAAGCTGGTGGCTCTACCGATGTCGATAATGATGCCACACTGGCGCTGCTGGCCGAGCAGGCTTTAAGCCATGCCCAGGCGGGTGCGGACATGCTCGCCCCGAGCGGCATGATGGATGGAATGGTAGGTGCCATTCGGCAGCGATTGGATGCGGAGGGCTTTAGCCAGCTTCCGATCATGAGTTACGCAGCAAAATATGCCAGCGCCTTTTACGGCCCTTTCCGGGAGGCAGCCCAGTGCAGTCCCCAGTTTGGGGATCGCCGCAGTTACCAGATGGATCCCGCGGCCGCGGCCGACCAGGCCCTGCGAGAAGTCGAGCTGGACCTGGCAGAGGGGGCGGACATCATCATGGTCAAGCCGGCCCTTCCCTACCTGGATATCCTCTGCCGTTTACAACAGCAATTCCCGGGTGTGCCCATGGCGGCCTACAACGTTTCCGGAGAATACAGCATGGTCCAGGCGGCAGCTGAAAAAGGATGGATCGACGGGGAATCGGTCTGCCATGAATCGCTGCTGGCAATACACCGGGCCGGTGCCGACATGATCCTTACCTACTGGGCGCTCGATGTGGCCCGCTGGTATCGTGCACAACAATCATAAGTTGAGTTCCTTCTGCCAAAGGCAAATTGTCATGGATCGATCGCAAAGCGAGTCTCTCTTTGCCCGTGCCGAGCAACTCATGCCGGGGGGGGTGAACAGTCCTGCTCGAGCTTTTGGCGCGGTGGGTGGAACACCGATCATTTTCGAACGCGCTGAAGGATCCTCTCTCTACGACGTGGATGGCAACCGGTACATCGACTACATCGGGTCCTGGGGTCCGATGATCCTGGGCCATCGGCATCCTGCCGTCGTGGAAGCACTCGAATTGGCTCTTGCACGGGGAACCAGTTTCGGGGCCCCCACGCCGGGAGAAAACGAGCTTGCTGAATTGATTATCGAAGCAGTCCCCTCGGTTGACAAAGTCCGGCTGGTAAACTCTGGAACCGAGGCCACGATGAGCGCCGTGCGACTGGCACGTGGATACACTGGCCGGGACGTGGTCGTCAAATTTTCCGGCAATTATCATGGCCATGTTGACAGCCTGCTGGTTGCTGCCGGAAGCAGCGCCGCCACGCTCTCGGTTCCCAATTCTCCGGGAGTCACACCAGGAACCAGCCAGGACACCCTGGTACTCGAGTTCAATGACTGCCAGGCCCTGGAAGATGCCTTCACGGCGCATGGCAGTCAAATCGCCGGCGTGATCATGGAGCCCGTTGTCGGGAACATGGGTTGCGTGCCTGCCAGCAGCGATTTCCTGGCGACAGCCCGGCGGCTGACTCATGACGCCGGATCCCTGCTGATCCTGGACGAGGTGATGACCGGTTTCCGGGTCGCCTATGGTGGAGCCCAGGCACGGATGGAAATCGATGCGGATCTGACAACACTTGGCAAGATCGTCGGCGGCGGACTGCCGATCGGAGCCTATGGAGGACGAGCAGAGATCATGGACCATGTCCTGCCTGTCGGCCAGGTGTTCCAGGCCGGCACCCTCAGTGGTAACCCCATTGCCACAGCCGCGGGCAGTGCCACGCTCCGGACACTGCGCGATGAGAATCCCTATCCCCAGCTGGAATCGACAGGACAACAGCTGGCAGAAGGCCTGGCGGCAGCAGCATCCGCGGCCGGAATCCCCCATCAACTCCAGCGCGTCGGTAGCATGATGACGCTCTTCTTCAACGAGCATCCGGTGGAAGGCTGGCAGCAGGCGAGCAGCTGCGACACCGAACGCTTTTCTCGATATTTCTGGGGCATGATGGATCGCGGCGTTTACATGCCCTGCAGCCAGTATGAAGCACTTTTTGTCTCGACGGCACATACTGCAGAGGACATTCAACAGACCATCGAAGCCGCTGGTGAGGTCCTGGGCACTCTTTCATGAGCTCGCTGGTGAGTTTCCATCGCGTTTTTCTTCCGCGGCGCTTGGGCGATAATAACGCGGCACCATGGCCATCAGCTGGTGAGTATCTCCAGCCTCTGCCCAGGTCATATCCTCCTCGGGCCATTGCCCCGGGTCTGCCGATCGCCAGGCTGCCAGCTGGCCCACCATGGCTGCGGTGGGAAGGCTCTCGGCTTGTTCCAGGGCCCCAGCGATCAGCAGGGGATGATCCTGCAACCACGTCTCCCGGTCCACGATACGTGTTGGAAGTTCTCGCAGCAGTCTCCGTTCCTGGCGACGGTAGCGGGCGGTGAAAAGCTGGTTCCGATGGGCGTTCATTATGACGTCGTGGGGATCTGCAGGGTGACTGCTGGAGGTTCCCAGGAGAAGTTGAGCCGCCATCACTTCGAGTGTATTGAGTCCCATCACCCCTGCACCCGTTGCATAACCAAGTGTCTTGGCTGTCGTCACGCCAATCCGCAAACCGGTAAAGGATCCCGGGCCCTGCGTCACTGCCACCAGGGCCACATCCATGATGCTCCAGCCGACATCAGACAGCAGACGCTTGATTGCAGGTGCCAGCGATCGGGCAGTACGTTGCAGCGGATCAAGCTGTTGTTCCCTAAGCAATCGATCTCCCAGACAGGCGGCAACAGATCCCTGCCGCCGGGATGTTTCGATAGAAAGAATCTTCAACACCGTATCCACCCTCTGCAAGCAGGTCTTGGAAACAACCGTCTGTTGCGGATAACTTGCCACACGCACTGATTCCAAGCAAGCACAGTCGCTTGACCCACCACAGAACCCTATCTAGACTTTCCTGTTACGACTTATGCGAGATAGAAGGTTGCACCCTGCCACAACCTTGTCATTTTCCAGCCAGGAACGACCACCGTGCGGCGCGCCCTGATCAGCGATATTCACGCAAACCTGGAGGGCCTTCAAGCGGTTCTCGAGGACATTCGTGCTCAGCGTGTGGACCAGATTTACTGCCTCGGGGACATCATCGGCTATGGTCCAAATCCTTGTGAGTGCCTGGATCTGGTGATTGAAAACTGCTCTCTGACGATCCTCGGAAACCACGATCAGGCCGCCATGATCGATCCCGACGGGTTTAACCCGGTTGCACTGGGTGCGGTTTACTGGACTCGTGACCGGCTGGAAAAGGAAATCGCTCTGAGTGAACAGGGGGCTCGCCGCTGGGATTTCATCGGGGAATTACCGACTCATCAACAGGAAAGTGATTACCTGTTTGTCCATGGCAGTCCAAGGGAACCCACCAACGAGTATGTTTTCCCAGAGGACGTCTACAACCATACCAAGCTGGTCTCGCTGTTTGAACGTGTTGACCAGTATTGTTTCCAGGGGCACACCCATATTCCGGGAGTATTCACCGAAGACCGTGACTTCATCAGTCCCGAGGAGTGTGATTACCAGTACAGGCTGGGACAGTCCAAGATCATGGTAAACGTGGGGTCGGTAGGCCAGCCTCGGGACGAGGATCCTCGCAGCTGCTACGTGATCCTGGACGACATGGAAAACCTGCTGACCTATCGTCGAGTGGAATATCCCTGCCAGCAAACGGCAGAGAAAATTTTCAAGATTCCCGAACTGGATGACATGCTCGGTAACCGCCTGCTGACGGGCCGTTAAGGCACAAGAGGTCTGTGACGTGAAAAGGGCCATTCTGAGCGACATTCACGGCAACCTGGAAGCCCTTGAAGCGGTGCTTGCCGACATCGCCGAACAGCATGTGTCAGAAATAATCTGTCTCGGAGATATCATCGGATACGGCCCCAACCCGCTGGAGTGTATTGACCAGGCGATGCAATTTGACGCCTGTATTCTCGGCAATCATGACCAGGGAGCCCTGTTTGATCCGGAGGGATTTAGCAGTGGTGCTGAACAGGCCATCTTTTGGACGCGACAGCAACTGGAGACGGTCAAAGGAAATGCCGAGAAGCAGCACGAACGGTGGCAATTCCTGGCCACTTTACCGCGAACATTGCAGAAGGACAATGTGCTTTTTGTCCATGGTTCGCCACGCAACCCGCTTAACGAATACGTCTTCCCCGAGGACATTTACAATCAACAAAAAATCCAGCGGATTTTTAGCCTGGTTCCCCAGTATTGCTTCCAGGGGCACACCCATGTCCCCGGGGTTTTCACCGACGACGGCCAATTTCACACCCCGGCGGAACTTGACATGCGGTACCAGCTGACAGAGCAAAAAGTGATGGTCAACGTCGGCAGCGTGGGCCAGCCCCGCGACCTGATCCCCGATGCCTGTTACGTTGTGGCCGACGGTGGGCAACTGGAATTCCGTCGCATTCCCTACCCACGCGAGGTCACTGCAGAGAAGATCTATGCCATTGATCCCCTCGATAATTTCCTCGGTGACCGCTTGCAGGAGGGACGCTGAGTACAGGAAAACCCTTTTTCTCAAGAAAAGAGAAAGTTCCCCGGAGGAACTGCCCCCGCTTGCTTAATCAAGCGGGGTAATCAGAATACATGGGTTGAAAGCAGCCCGGAAAGAACGCGGGTGTTCTTCAACCAGGCTTCCCGGCATGAACGACTGCGGCGGCTGTATATCAAGAGGGATTCGATCACGTGGATTTTCGCCGCCTGCTCCTGTTCATTACCTGCTCATGTCTGGTGCTGTTTTTTTATCAGCTGGTGGCGACTCCCCCCCCACCACCAGCAGTTGAAAACCAGAAACCGGCCGAGCCAGAAGACACACCGGACGACAATCTCCCCGCCGAGCCTCCCACCATTGTCAAGCAGCCGGATGTCTACCCCTCCAAGCGAATCGTGCTTGGATCGCAGGACCCGGAAAGCGGTTTCCAACTGGTGGTCTATTTCAACAGCCTTGGAGCGTCGATTGAACGTGCCGAGCTGGTTGTTCGGGCGGGGAAGAGCTGGAAGTATGGTGTACTGGAACAGAAATATGGCTACCTGGGATACCTCGGGCTTGTTCCGGAGGACGGGGGATGTCGGGTGACTGTGGTGGCCGATTACTCGCCGGCAGCGAGGGCAACGGGAGGAGAGGACAAGCACACGGGCATGCGGGCCGGGGACCTGCTGACAGGCATCGACTCCCAGCAGATCCGGCAGCCTGATGAACTGGAAAACTACCTTTCTCTCCACACGATCGCTGGACAGTCCGTCACGCTTTCAGTGACGCGTGGCGAAGGTGACGAGGCACGGCAGCTGGAACTGACAGCCCAGCTGGCAGACAGGCCTCTGGAAATCATCGACCCGGACCCCGATGACCAGGACCTGGGTCGCCCCTCGGACAAGTCCTGCTTGCTCTCGCTTTTCCGACTGGGAGACCGCGAGGCAAAAACCAACGAGGTGGAAATTGGTTCCCTGCCCTCGCTACGAACAGCCGACTGGAAAGTCCGTCAACCGGAAGGATCCCTCGAGGAGGTGGAATTTCAATTCGACCTGGACGACGACGCAGCCATCAAGGCGGGACTGGACGGCGGTTTTTCGATCATCAAGCGTTACCGCCTGCGACGGCAAAGTGAGCAGTCACCCCACGCTGGTTTCCAGGTGGACCTGGAGATCGAATTGATCAACCGGGCCACAACCACCCAGCAGATCGCCTACCGGCTGGATGGTCCGAATGACCTTCCCCTGGAAGGATGGTGGTATGCCAACAAGGTGCAACCCGGCTGGGGTGGAGCTGGCATGCGGGATGTGATCTGGAAGATCGATGACCGGCATAACCTGCGAACCTGTTCGAACATTGTCAAGCATGCCACCAAGACGCCAGATCTGCCACAAGAGTCGATCCTCTCCAACCGCCAGGGGGAAAGGGGCGATCTAAAATACGTGGCCGTCGACACCCAGTTCTTCGCTGCCGGACTGATCCCGGCGTCCGGTTCCGACGAGGAGGATTCTTTTGTCCCCCAGCGTGCTTACACAATGATGGCCGAACCACTTGACCAGGTCGGAAAAAATACCCGTGCTGCAAATGTCTCCTTTTTCCTCGTCAGTCCACATTACGAGATCCCCACCACCGAGTCCCACACGGACAAGTTCATACTCTTCATAGGCCCCAAGGAAAAAGAAACACTCGAGGCCTACGGCATGCAGGAGGCCATTTACTATGGCTGGTTCGGCTTCGTGGCGCGGCCCCTGTCCAGCGTCCTGCATTTCTTCTATGCCATCACTCAGAATTTTGGGGTCGCAATTATCCTTCTGACAATACTCGTCCGCGGCTGCATGTTTCCAATCAGTCGCAAGTCGGCCCGCAATGCCCAGGTCATGCAGCTGATGTCGCCGGAAATAAAGAAGTTGCAGGAAAAGTACAAGGATGATGCCAAGAAGAAAATGGCCGCCCAGCAGGACCTGTTCCGAAAATACAACCACAACCCACTTGGTGGCTGCCTGCCAATGTTCCTGCAACTGCCAATCTTCCTGGGACTTTATCGTTCAATCATGGTGGACATCAGCCTGCGCCAGGCACCCCTGATCCCGGGGATCTCCTGGTGTTCGAATCTCGCCGGCCCTGACATGATGGTGCAGTGGGAAGGGCTTTTCTGGGGCACTTCCCGTGGATCCCTGCTGGGTCCTTACCTGAATATCCTTCCCCTGGCGGCGATCGCGATGATCATTATCCAGCAAAAGATGTTCATGCCTCCGGCCCAGAATGATCAGCAAAAGATGCAACAGAAGATGATGAAGTTCATGATGATCTTCATGGGCGTGATGTTCTTCAAGATTGCCAGTGGACTCTGCCTCTACTTCATTATCTCCGGATTCTGGGGTGTTACCGAACGAAAGATGTTGCCCAAGCTCGAGTCACTTGACCAGCTACGCACAACCCCCGATACCCCCAAACGCTCCTCCAAGGAACGCCGGAATACCCCTGCCAAGAAACAACGTTCCCGTCGTCGCAGATTAAGGTAGACTCCTTTCCCCCATGTCCCTTGCCGTTGATGACACGATCGCGGCGATCGCCACAGCCGCCGGGCGCGGCTTCAGGGGCATTGTCCGTCTCAGTGGACCATCCACGCGTGATTGCCTGGAGAAATCCCTGGGAAAGAAAATCGAAGATCCAGCGGGCGGGGGATCCGCCCACTGTAGACCGGTTCTCTTTTACTGTCCCGCACCGATCGGAGAGATCCCCTGCCAACTCTACCTCTGGCCAACGAACCGGAGCTACACCAGGCAGGAATCCGCCGAAATCCACTTGCCAGGATCGACCGTGCTTTTGGACGGTGTCCTTGAGCAGCTCTGCCGGAATGGGGCCCGGCTGGCCCGACATGGCGAGTTCACACTGCGAGCTTTCCTGGCCGGCCGAATGGACCTGACACAGGCTGAAGCGGTGCTGGGAGTGATCCATGCATCTGGAGAGAAACAGCTTGACGCCGCCCTCCGTCAACTTGCCGGAGGCCTGGCAACCCCCCTCCAACAGCTCCGGGCCGGCCTCCTGAACCTGCTTGCCGAACTGGAAGCCGGCCTTGATTTTGTCGAGGATGACATTCGCTTTATCTCGTTTCCGGAACTGGACCGCCAGCTGGAGGACGCACAAAAACTGCTACTCCATGTCTCCGGTCAACTCGCAGCCCGTCGGGGGTCGGACACCGATTACCGGATCGTTATTGCCGGGGCCCCCAATGTGGGAAAAAGCACACTCTTTAACCGGCTGGCAGAATCCACGACTGCCCTCGTCTCCTCCCAGCCAGGAACCACTCGTGACTACCTGAGTTTCCAGATGAACCTCGGGGATGCCCGCTGCCTGCTGGTCGATACAGCAGGGCTCGATTCTGCGGGAGCCATGGATGCCGTGAGCCAGGCCAGCCAACAGGTATCCGAAGAGCAGCAGCAGGTGGCCGACCTGGTTATTTTTTGTATCGATGGCACTCGGGAACCCCGGTCCTGGGAGCGAGAGCTTGCAAGGATCGGCGATCCAAAACGACTGGTGATCGTCACCAAGTCAGACCAGCCCACCCACCCCCAGGCAGCCCCGCTTGGAATCCCGGTCAGCAGCCACCAGGGAGCGGGCCTGTTACAGCTTCAAGAACAGATGAAAATTCGGATTACCCAGACGGAAGGTTCCATCGACGCCCCCCGGCTCACCGCCACTCGCTGCCAGCAGAGCATCCAGCAGGCAAGTGAGGCCCTGCGACGTGCCAGGCAACTGGTGGCCGACAGCCTGGGAGAGGAACTGGTCGCCGCCGAGGTTCGCTCCGCACTGGACGCCGTGGGGGAGGTTACCGGTGAAGTCTATACGGACGAAATCCTCGACCGTATTTTCACTCGCTTCTGTATCGGTAAATGATCCCATGAAAAAACCCCGTTTCCCTGTAACGGGGAAACGGGGTTGGAAGTCGGTCGCAGATTAGTCCCGTCAGGAACTAGTCGTTCTGATCCGAGTCGGTGTCGCCAGAATCCGCATCATCCTTGTTTTCATCCGACTTCAACTCCACCGGGTTCGGCGTCGTTGCCGCCGGCGATTCAGGAGCCGAACCATCGTCAGGATCCTCTTCCGGCTTTTCTTCCGGAAGCTGCTTCTTGATTTCGTTCTGAATCTCCTCGTCGATCGTGGCAAGCCGATCATCGACGGTCGTTACCATATCGATCTTGGTCTTGTCCAAATCCTCGATCGCCTTGGCGATCTCATCCTGGAGTACCACGCCCTTGCCAAGCTGATCCTCGCTGACTTTCAGCTGGGCGTTCAACTTCTCCTCGAACTTCTTGGAATACGCGGTGAAAGCCTGCTTCTGGCTCTCTGTGAAACTGGCAAAACTCTTTTCCAGGTCCGCCTGGAAAACTCCATTTTCCTCGGTCAGCTTCTTCTTGAAATTATTATTCTGCCGGGCAATCTGGCGGCCCTTCTTCTGAACCTCTTCCAGGCCACTGGCAGTCAATTCTTCAAGTTTCTTGCTCTGGGTAACAAATCGATCGTCCGATTCCTTTCGCAGAGTCGTGACCGCATTGTCATAACGTTGTTCAAGTTTCTTCGATTCAGCGGCGACCTTCTCCTCGGTAGCCGCCTTGATCGTATCGGTAGCGATCTTCATCTCACGAGCCATGTCCGTCTCCATCTTGGTGGAGAGTTCATCGGAGAGCTGGGCATGGATCTCTGCCCGCAACTCCTCCCGACGACGTTGCTTGATCTTCTTGAAAAGCAACTGGGCAGACGCTGTATCAGCGGCCACAGTAAAAATCAGGGCCATCACGGTACCGACAAGGATTATTCTGCGCATTTTACCTACCTCGCTTGGATTCTACCATTTACTAGATCGGCACATGTTGAGGGAAAAAATAAACTCTTTACCAGAGAAGTGCTCAACGATTGAGATTGAATTGAATGCCGTTTTTTTACCCTGATTCCACGGTAATCCACGGCCTCTCATAAGTCTATCATACCTGCTGTTTTCTTGGGAACCGTTGTTTTTTATTTAAACCGGAAGGGATTCCACCGTTGCCCATTGTCCTGGGGGAAAAAGCAATATCGGCGACAAAGTCAGCCTCTTTTCGCAGTTTTATTCCACCGTCCTAACCGGAATAACCGACATAATCGAGAAGCCCTCTGCTCTGTCAGAGGAAAAGATTCACAGCGATCCCCCATAGCATCCTTTCCAAAGCAGTTTCGATGAACGCCTCGAAGCCCACGATTCTAATCGTCATCATCACCCTGTCTTTCCTGACGTGGCGTACAGGGGCTGCCCAAAACCGCCAGCTGACCGGCACGACCACTACGAATCTTGAAGAGGTTCCCTACCGGGTCGTGCCGACCCTCCAAGAAAACAACGCACCATCCACTCCCCCGGCGGTTGGGGATGTTTATGTCGAGAATGCCGCGCCACCTCCGGAACAATCTCCCCGCCCCATCCAGATACCGGTGATCCGGCGAAACTGGTTTGGCAGTGATTTCCTTGGTGGTTCGCTCCTCGGACAGCGTCCCTGGGGAAGCGGCCTTGTCGGCAGCCAGCTTCATGGCGATTCGGCACTGGCCGGCGCGATCATGCATGGTGCCGGCCGGCAATGGTGGGCACGTGCCGAGTACCTCATATCGTGGCGTCGAGGCCAGGACATCCCTGCCCTGGCAACGACCAGTTCCCCCGGCACCCCGCTCGCAGACGCCGGAGTACTCGGACTGGGAACGACGCAAGTCCTGCTTGGTAACGAGCGGATTGACGATGATTCAACACCTGGTGGCCGAATCGATTTTGGCTTCTGGATGCCGGCACGCAACAAGGGAATCGGGGCCCGTTTTCTTTCCCTGGGAAGTGCCGACACCGCCTTCCAGTTCCCCGCCTCTGCCAACGACATCGTGGCCCGCCCGTTCTTTAATGCAGATGCCGGTGAGCAACAGTCACTCCCGGTCAATTTCCCCGGGTCGGAACTTGGATCCCTCTCGGTCCTGGCCACTTCCAACGTGCTTGGACTGGACGTCTATATCCGTCGGCCCTGGCGACAAAGCGGGAATGCCACGATCGATTTTCTCTGGGGTTACCAGATGTCCCGGATTGACGAGTCCCTGGTCATTTCGAGCAGCAGCGTGAACCAGGATGGTCGAAATGGTATTCCGGTGGGCACCCGGCTGGATCTGCTTGATTCCTTTGAAACCCGCAACGAGTTTCATGGGGGAATGCTGGGACTGCTGGCGGAAATCGAAGGTGGCTGCTGGTCCTTCAACATGCTTGCCAAGGTCGGCCTGGGGAACATGGACCAGAAGGTAATTATCTCCGGGGAAACCGTGATTACCGACCCAGGCGGCGGTACCATCACACAGGCCGGTCTGCTGGCAGCCAGCTCCAACGAGGGGATTGGAGAACGTGACACGTTTGCCGCCGTCCCGGAGTTTGAGCTGCGTTACAATTACCACCTCAACGACGATGTGGAGGTTTCCGTTGGGTACTCATGTATCTACTGGAGCAGGGCGGTCCAACCAGGAAACCAGATCGATCTGAACGTGGATGTTGTCAACGGAACCGCCCCCATCCTGTCGATAGACAGTGACAAATACTGGCTCCATGCACTCTCGATGGGCGTCAGCTGGCGATTTTAAAGAGCTGTCCAATCAACCGGCAAACCAGTTTGCCAGCAGCAGGTCCACGTTCCTCGGGTAATCTTCCACCGAGTCCTCCTGCCACTGGATCTCTTCCAACGGATCGACTTGGACCTGTCCTTCACTCCTGCTCCAGTCGGCAAATGCACCGTCCACAACTGTCCCATCACTCACGGACTCCCCGTCGGCCTCATTCCCTCCCGACTGCTGGCTGTCCTGAATCCCAAGAAGATCCGGAGTCCCGCTTATTCCCAGCAGCTGGTTGGACGGGTCCTGGTACAAAGTCCTTGCTGGATCGCCACTGCCAATATCCACCGTCACCTGCTGGCTCTGGCCAGCATCCGTTACGGTAATATCAATCGCGGTATTCCCTGCTGCAAGACTGGCGTCCACCGATTCAAACCCGGTCCAGGATGTATCCAAGGCCACCCAGCCAAATCCTGGATCCGTACCGCTACAGACCAGCAGGGATGGCTCTGGCTGGGCCGAGAAGAAATCAGCCAGGCTGAGCACTGCTGCCTTCCGACCCCGCTCGGCAAAATTGGTCCCAACCAGGTCGGCTCCCTCGACGAGCTGGATCGTAATTTCATTGCCGCCAGTCACCGTACCGGCACCCGCATCCACCGTTTCAAGTCCATCGAGCAGGTATTCCGGCTGCGTCTCGGTGATCACGTAGCTCCCCGGCGCCAGGCCCAGGAAGGAATACGCTCCAGTGGAATCCGTGGTGCGGGTTAACTGGACGGCGTTGGATTCGAAATCCGTTCCGGAAAGGGAGATCGTAATCCCCTGCAAGACCATCTCCCCTGTATCCTGAACGCCGTCCCCATCGATATCGATGAAAACAGTACCCGAAATGTCCCCCGGCTGAAAATCATCCACATTGACCGTCACCAGCGCCTGGTCGGTCAGGCTGTCATCATCGGTGATCGTATAGCTGAAAGAGTCCTGGCCGGAAAATCCCGTGGGAGGAATGTACTGAACGAGGGTTCCATCCTGTTCAATCGTGACGGTACCTCCCTGGGCGGTAGTCGTGACCGCGGTGATCGTCAGCGGTTCCACGGCGTCCGGGGCGGAGGTGTCATTAAGCCGGACATCCAGATCCTCGCCCGGGGAATCAACGACCACCTGGAATGTATCGTCGTTGGCCGTGGGAGCATCGGCCACGTCCGCAACCGTCATCACGACCACGCCATCATCGCTGCCACCGCTCCCGGATGAAACGGTATAACTGAAAGTCTCCGTCCCAAAAAAGTCCGGGGCCGGGCTGTAGAGAATTGACTTCTGGTCACCTGCAACCGTGGCAATTCCCCCCTGGCTGGGAGAGCCCACCGCCGCAATCAATAGCTCCACGCCAGAATCCGGGGTGTTATCATTGGCCAGCACATCCAGGCTGTTTTGCGTCGAGTCCTCGTCTACTGCAAGGGTATCGGTTTGGGCCACCGGGTTGTCACCCGCCGCCACCAGGTCCACCGTGACGGTTGCCGTATCACTCCCGCCATTTCCATCACCAATCGTGTAGCTAAACGTCTCCTGGCCGTCAAAATTCGCCAGCGGGGTGTAAAGGACGTGCGAACCATTGGAGGCAATCGTCACCGTCCCACCTGCACTGGGCGTCCCGGTCGACACGACCTGGAGTGTCTCTCCCACGTCCGGGAGGATGACATCATTTGCCAGCAGGTCCAGCAGGATACTCGACGCGTCCTCGTCCACATTGAAGGAATCATTATTCGCGGTGGGATCATCGTTCTGCGGAAAAACCTGGACCGAGACAGTGGCCGTCGAGTCCCCCGTCTCATCACCGATCGTGTAGGTAAATGTTTCCAGCCCGAAGAAGTCGGCTGCCGGAGTGTAAACCAGGCTGAGTTCATCCGATGCAATGCTCACCACACCGCCATTGTCGGTCTGGCCAACCGAGGTAATCTTGACGTCTGAACCTCCTGGGATGTTGTCATTGGACAACACAGGGATACTGTTGCCGGTCGTGTCTTCATTGAATTGGACGGTATCGTTGGCAGCCGCAAAATCGATCGTCACGGTCAGGCTGTCACTGCCGTAAATGATATTGGCGGTATTGACGGTAACGGCCCCGTAAAGCAGCGTGTCAAAGCTGGGCAGGTCGTCCGCTGGATCCGACTGGAATACCAGGGTACCGCCTCTCTCTGCACGTACCGGGATACTGAATAACTGGAACTGGCCTCCCCCCAGTTCCGAGATTCCACTGATCGCACCAGCCTCGTCAAGAACCCCGTTACCGATCCCCACAAGACCATTCTGGGCGCTGGGATAGGACGGCCCGTAGGTGAAACTCGACCGCTCGATGCTGCTTCCGACGGAGACCGTCAAAGCGGTGCCATTGTTCGCAAAAACATGGACCTCTCCATCGCCTGGCAGGCTCACATCAAACCCAAGTCCCGCATTGGCAGAACCGGCATCATTATTGAGGACATCCGCGATCGTGCCGGCCACCTGGATCGCTGTCTCTCCATCCACGATCGCCACCGCCACATTTGTGCCCGATACGCTACTGTTCTTGTCAAATTCCAGCACATACTGGATGTCGTCGGAATTGCCGCCGGCACCATCTGGCCCCGGATGATCAAATGTCAGGGTCTCCCCGTCACTGATACCGGCCGCTCCATTGGAAGGAACCGTGATCACGTACGAACTCACGCTCGCCAGGCTGGTATCAAAGAGCACATCCGTGTAGCCGGCAAAAACCCCCCTTGGCTGACTCCGCTTGTCTTCCACCAGGATATTGAGCACAAACTGGTCCCCTGCGGGGATCGAAGTGATGGCCGATCCCTGGGCATCAGTCAGCTCCACGGTATACTCAACCAGCACCTCACCATCGACCGTCAGAGGAATATCCTGGCTACGCTGGTTCCCCGCTGCATCGGTGGCGACCACGGAAAACTGCTGGCTGCCAAGCTGGCCGGCAACAGGGGTCCATGAAACCAGGCCGCTGGAGGCATTGATGGACATCCCTGCCAGGGCACCCGAGAGCGAGTAGGCAAATCCCGCATCTCCCTCTTCCGGGTTGGAGAGATCGTAGGAAAAAGCCGTACCAATCGTGGCAGAGGTCGGGGGAGTGGAGTTGAAAGGCTCCACCGCCGTGTCGACAGTAACCGCCAGAGATCCACCCGGAAGACTGTCTCCCCCGTTCACCACCTGGATCGCCTTGATACTGTTCACTCCGTCCAGCAGGCCCACTGCCCCGGTGGTGGTGATCGTTGCCTGGCCGCCGCTTGCCACCGCCTGCCCAATTTCCAGGTTCCCCGCCAGCAGGCGAACCAGGGCGCCGTCGATGACACTCCCGACTGTGAATTGCATCACGGTCGACGCGGAACTGTTGTCATTGCTTGTTATGTTATCCGTGCTGTCCGAGCCCGTATCAAAAGCCGGCAGCAAGTCAGGAGTCCCAGGAGAGACGACAACGGTATTGGCAAAATCCACCCCCGCATGGGTGCCCTCCAATTCCACCGTGATACTCTGACCGGCCGGGGGAACCGGAACCGCCTGACGATAGGGAGCGATCAACTCCTGGCGGATCGTCTGGCTCCCACTGGGAAGCCTGAGCTGGTAGCTCCCATCGGCGGCAGTAACCGTGCGAAATTCATCCTCATCCAGGTGTTCATCGTTATCCGCGTCAGCGTAGACGGTAAAACCGGCCAGGCCCAGCTCACCTCCATCCTGGCTTCCGTTGCCATCGGTATCGTCAAAGACCGTTCCCTGCACGATCCCGTCACCCTGGACATGCTGGATCACGACAAGCGAACCGTCCGTATCTACGGGCAATTCACCGAAGGGGGATGCCTCTTGTCGGGTTGGCACTGCGGCAATGGCGTCGACCACCCCCATGTCCAGGACCTGGGCAAAGACCGTGAAGCCCTCGTCCACACTATCAAGGAAAGTATTGTCGGCCAGGTTAACGAACCACTGGCTCGTTGCACTGTTGACCTGACCGCCGAGCCGGGCCATGGCGACCGTACCGCGCGTGTTGGAAAGGCCAAAATTGTTGATGATCGGGGCATCTGCCGGCACACTGGTAAACTGCGATGTATTGATAAAAGTCGTGCCACTGGTGGTAAATCCACCTCCCTGGATAACGAAATCCGACCCATCGTTGAACTTGCCCGAGCGATGAACGATGGAGTTGTCATAATCACCATCGTTAACGTATTGCAGGAAGTTAGCCACCGTGGCCGGTGCCACGCCAGGCAACATCTCCATCAGGACGATCCCGTGAGTCGTCTCCAGGGCCACGACCGGCGAACTGCCGTAGGCAATCACGATCTGGTCTTCATCGTGAATCTGGTAGTCCTCATACGAGGTGACCTGGAAGCCATTGACGTACATCCGTAATTCATGTGTGGCGTCCACCACGTTGTTGAAAATACGGGTTTCATCAAACAGGGCATCCGCACGATTTCCTGGCGTCCCAGCGTTGGTTCGCCAGGTCTCAAAGAAATCCCCCACCGTGAGAAAGTCGGCCGGGTTGTCTGCCGAGCTATCCCCATCGAGATCCGCCGGGTGCATGTGCAATCGTTCGTCGTCGTCATGGGTGTGTATAAGCGAGATAATCCCGCTACTATCCACCCCCACATCGGCAGGGATCTCTTCCTTCTGACCATTCACGTAGATCAACAAGTTGGCATGGATATGGTCACTCAAATCATGTTCCGGGCCATGCCCATGCGGAGAATCGGATCCACCGTGCAACAGCAAACGCGGTTCCAGTGGTTCAACCTGCAAGAACGTGCGCCGGGCCTGTTTTCGTCGCCGGCGCATGGCGAGTTGAGAGTGACGGCGAAACTTCTTCATGATCAGATGACTTCCAAGTCCAGCAAAAAGGCCCCTGAAACGATCGCCATGGACGGGCGCACCGCCATATCGCTAGTTCGTCCAGTTCCAACTCCAAAATACACACCAGCTGCTGAAGATTCAGTAATTTGTGCAAAAAATATAGACTGTAGAAGATGACCGTGTTGGTTCCAAAGCGTACCCG
>CAYYZW010000299.1:0-12016 GCA_964476375.1 uncultured Pirellulaceae bacterium | reverse complement strand
GGAGTTTACCGGTACGGTCAGCGAGCGCGAGATGAAGGCCCAGCTGCTGGATGACATGGAACTGGAGCGTGCCCGGGGAATCACGATCAAGGCCCGCGCGGTCTGCATGCACTATGAAAGAGATGGCGTGCAGTACGAATTGAACCTGATCGACACCCCAGGGCATGTTGATTTCCAGTACGAGGTCTCGCGTTCCATGGCCTGCTGCGAGGGAGCCCTGCTGCTTGTGGATGCTTTCCAGGGAGTGGAGGCACAGACCGTGGCGAATACCTACTCCGCGGTGGAACATGACCTGCACATCCTGACAGCCATCAACAAGATTGACCTGAGCCATGCTCGTCCTGATGAGGTGGCCGATGAAATTGAACAGTCCCTTGGGCTCGACGTGGCTGACCTGTTGCATGTGAGTGCCAAGGCGGGCAAGGGTATTGGCGAGCTCATGGATGCCATCATCGAGCAGTTCCCACCCCCCACGGGGGATCCAGCCAAGCCACTGACCGCGATGGTGTTTGATTCTCATTATGATGAGTTTCGCGGAGCAATTACTTATGTGCGGGTTATGGATGGGATGGTCCGGAAGGGCCAGAAGATCCGTTTTATTCGGGGTGGAAGTGAGCATGAGGTGCTGGAACTGGGCCAGTTCGTACCGCAACAACAATCCTGTGACCAGCTGCAAGCAGGACAGGTCGGTTACCTGATCTGTAACATCAAGTTGCTTGAGGATGTTCTCATCGGGGATACCATCACGCTGGCATCGGCCAAGGAGGTGGAGCCATTGGCCGGCTATCAGGAACCACGCCGGATGGTTTACTGTGGCCTCTATCCCTCGGATGGACAGGATTTCAAGGAACTGCGTGATGCCCTCAATCGCCTGGCAATCAATGACCCAAGCTTCGAGTTTGAACCGGAGACCAGTGATGCGCTGGGATTTGGATTTCGCTGCGGCTTCCTGGGATTGCTGCACATGGAAATTATCCAGCAGAGGCTGGAGCAGGAATCCGACATTGACCTGGTCCAGACTGCCCCCAATGTCACCTACGAGATTACAACGACCACGGGTGAAGTCCTCGAGATCCACCGGCCACAGGAAGTTCCAGATGCTGGAGATATCGCCGAGTTTCGACAGCCCGTGGTACGGGTCAGCCTGGTGGCGCCGGCAGAATTCATCGGCCCAATTATGACCCTCTGCCAGGATCGTCGCGGTGTCCAGCAATCGACCGAGTACCTCAGCCCGACGCGTGCCATGCTGGTCTACGATATGGCCCTGGCTGAGGTCGTTTACGACCTTCACGATAAGCTTAAAAGCGTGACCCGTGGCTATGGAACCATGGACTATGAACTGGTTGGCTACCAGGCGGCGAACCTGGTACGGCTGGACATACTCGTTAACGGTTCTCCCGTGGATGCGCTCAGCGTGATCTGTGAACGGGATGATTCCGACATTCGAGGCCGTGCGGTGGTGAAGAAACTGAAGCAGGAAATTGACCGGCACATGTTTGAAATCGCTGTCCAGGCGGCGATCGGGGCACGAGTGATCGCCCGCGAGACCGTCCCGGCCTTTCGCAAGAATGTGACAGCCAAGTGCTACGGTGGCGATATCACTCGCAAACGGAAGTTGTGGGCCAAGCAGCGTGAGGGTAAAAAGCGGATGAAGTCGATCGGCCAGGTCGATATTCCACAGAAAGCATTCATGGCAGTGCTTAATACCAGTGATGGAAAGAAACGCTGATGGCAAGCCCTCCATCCGAGGGAAAAGCATCACGTCGATTGGTTTCGCTTTTCCCGCTACTGCTCTTGTCCCTGGTCGTGGTTTCCGGCGGGTTCTGGTTTTTTCGTCCACGCCTGCCTGCATCCATTGAAATTGTCGGCCATTCCATGCTGCCAACCCTCTGGGGAAGGTCGCTTGAGATCTCCTGCCAGGACTGTGGTTACCCGTTGCGATGCAGCAGTCCACTGGATGCCGATACCATTCATTGTTCGAATTGCGGCCATGCGGAGAACCCGCGTGGTTCGGCGGTTGAGCGGGAACCGGATCGAGTCCGACTGAAACCGCTGGACGGAACGGCCTCGCCGGCACGCTGGGACCTGGTCGCCGTTGAACGTCCTGGTGATTCCCAGTACGCGGTCAAGCGTGTTGTCGGGTTGCCGGGAGAGTTGATCCGTATCCAGGGGGGGGAGATCTATGCGGACGATCAGCTGCTGCAAAAAAGCTGGCAGCTGTTCAAGCAGCTGCGGGTGGAAGTTCATCACCTCGGTTACCGGCCGGCCAGCCAGCTGCGGCGACCGGCCAGCCCGGGTGGTGGGCCATCGATCTGGCGCCCCCTCCACCCGCCTTCGGGCTGGACCAGTTCCTACCCCTTACATTTCCAGCCCCTGGAAGGAGGCAGGTGGGACCACCTTGTCCTGGAACGAAGGCCGGCCATCCCGGGCCTGGTGACTCCCCCGGGCCAGCCCCTGGGAGGGATCGTTGATTACCAGCCGGCAAACCAGGGGCTTGCCCGACCCCGCCTCCACCCCGTGAAGGACGTGATGGTCGAGGCGGAAGTCGCTGCATCGTCCCCCGCGCAGTTTACTCTCGAGATCCAGCGTGGTCCTACCAGCTACCGGGTCCTTCTTGATTTCCAGCAGCACCAGGTGAAGCTGCACGTGGATCGGAATGTTGTGGCTCATCATGACCTGCCCAGGTCACAGCGTGGCCCCTGGAAGATCGCCTTGGCGATCTTCCAGGGGCAGGTTGTCCTGGCCAGTGATGCCGGCGTGCATCTGGTTCCGGCAGCGATGGAGGACAGGGGAGAGGCGGTGCCGACGATCATGGTGGGGGCACGGGGGGCCGAGTTGAAAGTCGACGGGCTGCGGGTCTGGCGGGATGTCTACTGGCTCGGACCGGACCTGACGGATGAACCCTGGAGTCCAGGCGCCAGGCTGGGCCGGAACGAGTATTTGCTGCTGGGGGATAATCCAGCGGTCTCCGAGGATAGCAGGCATTGGCGGGGCCCGGTGCACCGCGAGGATATCCTCGGCACGGTCCACTAGGACTGTCCGGGCCTGGGAATCAGCCTGCGCAGCGACAGCCCCGGTTTTCCGCTATATTTCCAGAACGTGTCATGGAACGAGGCTTCCCTGCGGGGCGTCGTGACGACAGGCACTTTTTCGGTCCGGGGAACAGGACACGGTCATGGCGGCGGCGAAAAACAACGACAAGAAAGTGGAATCGGACCAGCCGATCGATTCAAAGCGCGAGACGGTGGAGTCGGTCGCGATGGCGATCATCCTGGCTTTCATGTTTCGAGCATTTATTGTCGAGGCATTTGTTATTCCGACCGGTTCGATGGCCACCACGCTGCAGGGCCGGCACATGGAAGCGGACTGCCCGGAGTGCGGGTATCGTTACCAGTCGGGAGCAAGTACCGAGAACCCGGATGTGGAATTTTACCGGGAGGTTGTTGCAACCACCTGCCCGATCTGCCGGCACACGATGGAACTGGACAAGATCGCGGACTCGAACCAGCGGTCTTTTACCGGTGATCGGATCCTGGTGAACAAGTTTTCCTATACATTCCAGGATCCTGAAAGATGGCAGGTGGTGGTCTTTCGGTTTCCAGGGAACCCGAAGCAGCCTTATATCAAGCGGCTGATCGGCCTGCCTGGTGAATCTATCCGGATCGCCGGGGGAGATGTTTACACGGCACGGGATCCCGAGCCAGGAAACTTCAGGATTGTCCGCAAGCCGGATAATCGCTTGCTCTCGATGCTGCAGCTTGTCCACGATTCCAGTCACCGCCCCGCGGTGTTTGACGAGATCCGCTGGCCTCACCGCTGGAGGCCATGGAAGCAGGACGGCATGGAGGACACCGGCTGGACCATGCTGAGCGGTGCCAGGGGGTACCAGAACAAGGGCACATCGCAGACGGATACTTACCTGCGTTACAACCACCTGGTGGTTCCCCAGATCTGGTCGGAGATCCAGTTGCTTGAAGATTTCCGTTCTGCTGGACAGGAGGAGCAACTTCAGAAGCAGCTAGAAAACCTCCGGCAGCTGGGCCAGGATCACAGTGTGGGAGAACTGGTTGCCGACTACTATGCCTACAACGACCGCCTGACCGAATGGGAAAAAAGCCACAAGGAAGGTATCCACTGGGTGGGTGATCTGGCCGGCGAATACGAGGTGGAGATCCAGGGCCAGACCGGGGTCATGTTGCTAGACCTGGTCGAGGGGGGAGTTCATTACCAGTGCGAGCTGGATGTCGCCAGTGGCTCGGCAACCCTCTCGGTGGATGGAGGGGCCACCAGCTTTGTGACCGATGAGGGGAAAAAGTCGCCACGGCTGACGGCGGAAACCTCTTTCCGGGGGCCCGGGAATTATGAGCTTCGATTCTCCAATGTCGACAACGAGCTCCGCTTGTGGGTGGATGACAAGAGGGTTGATTTTGGCAGCCCGGCGACCTACCAGGCAGACGCACAGCGGACGCCCCGCTGGACAGCCGAGGATCCGCTGGATGCGGCACCCCTTGGAATTGGCAGCCGGCAGCTGGCAATGACGGTTCACCGCATGCGGGCATACCGGGATCTTTACTACATCGCCGCACGGCCCAGGGAGAGCAACGAGTACGATGGATATACCGACTTCGATGCCCGGGACCGGCTTGCTGCCTACCGGAACTGGAACAACGAGCCGATGTTTCAGAGGCGCCGGACACTGGAGTTCAAGCTTGGCAAGGATGAGTTTTTCCCGCTAGGAGACAATAGTCCCCAGAGTAAAGATGCCAGGCTCTGGATCAGTGACCGAATGGAGGAATTCAGCAGCGAGGTGGCAATCAAGCTGGGAGTACGATTCGCCGCGGAAACAGGCCCGGCAAGAATTGCGCAACTACTCCCTTTTGGTGGAGCCTACGTGGTCGACATCCGACCGGGGGATGTGATTACAGGCGTCGACGGGGTTCCGATCGGGAATGTGAAGGCATTACTCGATATGATGGAGCTTCGATTCGAGGAATCAGAAATCGCTCTTGAGTTAGATCGAGGTGGAGAGACAATACAACGTAAGGTGACGCTGGGATTAAGGCCCGGTTTTCATCGGGACCTGCTTGTCGGTGAGGCCTTGATGATTTACTGGCCCCACCCCTGGCGACTGGGTTCCATGCCGCTCATTCCCCACTTCAAACGCATGGGTTTGATTCGCTAGCTTATTACTTTGACTGGTCGTCAAGGAGGATCGGGCGATGCCACTTTTAGAGGTTCGTGGCCTTGTCAAGTCGTTTGGCCGCCGTCGCGTTGTCGACGGTGTCGACTTTCACGTTGATCGCGGGGAGGTCGTGGGATTGCTCGGCCCCAATGGTGCCGGCAAGACCACGAGTTTCCAGATGACCTGTGGCCTGCTGGAAGCGGACGAGGGGAACGTGCTTCTCAACGAGGTGGATGTGACACGCTGGCCCATGCATCGCCGCTCACGCGAGGGAGGGATGGGGTACCTGGCCCAGGAATCGAGTGTCTTTGGCAAGTTGACGGTCGAACAGAACATCCTCAGCATGTTGGAATTGCTGGGTGTACGTGGCAAGGCCAGGAGGCAGCGTTGTGACCTTTTGCTTGAACAGTTTGACATTGTCCATATCCGCAAGTCGAAAGCGGGCAAGCTTTCCGGCGGTGAACGCCGGCGGCTGGAGATTGCCCGCAGCCTGATCGCCGACCCGGAAATCATCATGCTGGATGAACCTTTTGCCGGTATCGATCCGGTCACGGTTCAAAATATCCAGCGGATCATCTGTCGCCTGCGCGATCGGGAGATCGCGATTCTGATCACTGACCATGCGGCCCGGGAGATTCTCCAGATCGTTGATCGGTGTTACGTGATCAACGAGGGGACCGTCCTCTGTAGTGGTACCCCGAAAGAGATCCGGGCCAACCCGCTGGTCCGTAGCACTTACCTGGGGGACATGGAGGAAGACGAGTCGTCCCAGGTTGGAGCGGCCTAAAGGGTGAGACATGAACCTGCTTGGACTTGTTACTGGGGACTATGCTGTCCTTGCTGCCTATCTCGTGGTGATGGTCCTGGTGGGGATGTTCTTCAGCCGCCGCCAGGATTCCAGTAGCGAGTTCTTCCTGGCCGGCCGCTCGATGGGATGGTTTCCGATCGGGATCTCGGTGATGGCGACCCTGCTCTCGGCACTCAGCTACAGTGGTGTGCCCGGGGAATCCTATTACGTCGGATTCCACTACTTCCTGCTGCCGGCAATGGTCTGGCTCTGCATTCCCCTGATGCTCAAGGTGGTCCTGCCCCTCTACCACAGGCTGCAGATGTTCTCGGTCTACGAGTACCTGGAGCTGCGGTTTGACTCACGTACGAGAGTTGTCAGCAGCGTGGTCTTTGTGATCTGGCGCCTGCTCTGGCTGGGAGCGGTCCTTTATGCCCCCTGCAAGGTCCTGATCATTGCGGCCGGCGTGCAGATTCCCGAGTGGATGCTGTTGCTTACCCTGGGGCTGATCAGCACGCTCTATACCTTCCTCGGGGGGATGCGGGCCGTGATCTGGACCGACGTGGTCCAGTCGCTGGTGATGGTGGCCGGGATCGTGCTGATCCTGCTGGGTGCATGGAGTGCCATGGATGGCGGTTTTTCTTCTGTCATCGGCCTGGCCGTGGAGCATGATCGTGCCAGCATCCTGGAATCGGAGTTTCACTGGCAGGAGAAGTGGTCAGCCTGGGGGATGGCGCCGCACCTGCTGATCTCGATGCTCTCCTTTTACGTGGCGGACCAGATCACCGTGCAGCGGTTCCTGACCGCTCGCTCCCTCAAGGAGAGCAAGCGGTCATTCCTTCTCAACTGCCTGTCGGTCTCGATCATGATCCCCGCCCTTTCCCTGGTCGGTGTCTCGCTGTTTGCCTATTACCAGACGCACCCGGACGAGATGCGGCCGATCTGGGTCGTCAATACCGGGCAGCAAGAAGGAGAGCCGGTGCTGGACTGGTACGAGGATGGGCCCCTGCTGGACCGGGCTACATTTGACGAGCAGGCGGTGCGGCAGATGATTGCCGAGGGGAAGATCCTGCGTCCCAATACCGGCGAGCCGATGCAGGATCCGGAACGGGTGAAGCAGCTCTTTTCCGGGGGCAATGGCCGTCTCAATGTGAAGATGCTCGCTCGCCAGAATCCAGGCGAACCACGCGAATGGATCGTCAACCGCAAGGCACAGGATGAATTCATGCCCAGGTTCCTTACCGACCAGTTACCGGTTGGAATTGCCGGGCTCATCCTGGCCGCCCTCTTTGCCGCCTCGATGTCCTCGATGGACTCCGGGCTCAACTCGATTTCCACCCTGGTGATCACGGACTTTCACCGCCGCTGGGGGTTTGGCCGTGACTGGCTGGCGCGAAAGAAAGGGAAAGCGGTCGAGGAGCTGAACGAGGAGGATGAGATTATCCTGGCGCGTCCCCTGGTCCTGTTGATCGGGGTGCTGGCCACGCTTTTCTCACTCACCTATGGCCAGATCGGCAGCATCTTTGACATCATGATCGCCGTCGTGAACACCTTTGGTGGTCCCCTGTTCGCTATCTTCATGCTGGGGATGTTCACTCGCATGGCCAGCGGCCGCTCGGCGCTGCTGGCTCTTTTGGCCGGGACCCTCTTTACGATCTGGATGATGGCGGCCAACACCTACGAGTCACTCGCATTTCTCTGGCCCTTTGAAGAAAAGATCGCCGGCATCTGGCCGCTTATCTTCGGCTTTAGTTTCACGGTCTTTGTCGGCCTGGCAGGGAGCCTTTTCCTGGGAGGTCGCAAGTCGCGATCGGAACTGCGCGGGCTGGTGGTCGGCCTGGGACCGATGGGAGAACGCGGGCCGGAGGAAGCATCGAGGGCTATTACAATCGACTCGGCGAAATGGGCACCCCCGGCAGAGAGTGATCCGGTAGAGGAGTGATTCGGCAGCTTGGTTGCCGCGCCCCGGGGCTTGAGGTATGAAAGAAGCAGGATCGGCATGTGTCCGGTCTCTCGCCTGCTGGTGACTTCAACGAGGAAATGCTCTAGCGGAATGTTCAGGCGGACCATGACAGATCCCTATTTTCAACAGCTGTTTGCCGACCGGATCGGGGGGGCCGATTACGGCAAGGGAACAGACATCTACAAGTTCGAGAAGATCAAGCGGGCCAAGCGGCAGGCGATGGCCGACCATCCCGACAGGGAACTGGTTGATTATGGTATCGGCGAAAATGACAGCCCGGCGGACGAGTCGGTGCGGCAGCAGATGGCCGAGGAAATTCACAAGCCGGAAAACCGTGGTTACGCGGATAACGGCATAGCGGAGTTCAAGCAGGCGGCGGCTCGTTTCATGCAGCGCCAGTTTGATGTCGAGCTGGATCCGGTCACGGAAGTCAACCACTGCATCGGTTCCAAGACTGCCCTCTCGATGTTGCCCGCCTGCTTCATCAATCCTGGTGATGTGACACTGATGACCGTGCCGGGTTACCCGGTTGCCGGCACGCACACCCGCTACTACGGGGGATCGGTTTTCCAGCTTCCGCTGCTCCCGGAGAACAACTTTCTTCCCGACCTGGCATCGATCCCGGCCGACATTGTCCAGAAGGCCAAGTTGCTGGTGATTAACTATCCCAACAGCCCGACAGGCCGACTGGCAACCGAGGAGTTCTATGCGGATGTGGTGGAGTTTGCCCGCACGAATGAAATCGTGGTGGTTCAGGATGCAGCCCACGTGCTGCTCACCATGGATGGCCCGCCACGCAGTTTCCTGCAGACGCCGGGAGCCCGGGACGTGGGAGTGGAAATCCACTCCCTCTCGAAGGGCTATGACATGATCGGCTGGCGGATTGGCTGGGTGTGCGGGAACAGCACAATCGTGCAGGCATTCTCGGATGTCAAGGATAACTCGGACTCGGGCCAGTTTATCGCCATCCAGAAATCGGCCGCGGCCGCCCTGGATGACGCCTCGATCCCAGAGAGGATCCGCCAGAAGTACCACCGGCGTCTGGAGAAGCTGGTTGCCATGTTGCAATCGCTGGGTTTCCAGTGCCAGATGCCAGGAGGATCTTATTTCCTCTACACGCGGGCACCCGGCGGGGTCGAGGGAGGCCCCTCTTTTGACTCGGCCGAGGCGGCCAGCCAGTACCTGATCACCGAGCATGGTATCGTGACCGTCCCCTGGGATGATGCAGGGGCGTTCCTGCGGTTCTCGGTAACCTATGTTGCGGAGGATGAAGATGCGGAGGATCGGCTGATGAAAGAAACCGGCAGCCGGCTTGGCGGAGTGAAATTCACGTTTTAGGGAGATATCGAGGATGAGGTCGATCCGGGTCTGTCTTGTCATGCTCTGTCTTGGCCTGCTTGTCGCCATGCAGCCAGGCTGTGGTGCCAAGCCAAAAAAGAAAAAATCAGCAAAGGATAATTTCCAGGCAGCTGCCAAGATTGCCGATGCCCGCCGACGAGCCAACCGCATGCTGGAAATTGCCCAGCAGCAGAAGGACCAGGGCAAGGTAGGGGATGCATCGAAGTCGGTGGGGGCGGGGATTGATGCGGCTGGCAAGGTAAAAGATCTCTACGAGCGCTGCCGAATCCTCAACAGGGCGATCTACATCTACAACGGCATCGGTTATGGGCACCGGATTGATGAACCCCTCAAGGCGGTGGCCGGGGTGGTGGAGGAGATCGAGGACCTGGCCAACCGTATCGAGATTGGTGCCCAGCTGGCAGAAATTTACAAGAAGTTCATGGACAAGAACTCGACGTCCGAACTGTACCTGGAGGATTGCGAGAAATGGGCGGCCGAGATCGAATCGCTTGATGGGGGTGTACGGGCCTTGATGGTAATCGCCTATTACTGCCAGCGCCTGGACTACGAGGAGGAGAGGGATCGGCTGGTGACGGCGGCACTGGAAAAAGCGACGGCGGTGGAGGATGCCAGGGCCCAGGCGGACATGTACGGGGAGCTGGGGACCCGGCTTCGGCGGCTGAATCGTGAGGACCAGGCTGGTGAGGCATTCGCGATTGCCGAAGAGGGTGCCAATGCCGTGGAGGAAGGTCTCAGTCGGGCCTATGCCCTGCTGGACCTGGCCCAGAGGCTCAAGGCAAGCGGTGACGGGACCGGCAGCGGCCGGCTTTTGGATGCAGCTGAAAAGATCGCCGAGGGAGAGTCGGAGGGGGCGATCCGCCGCGAATTACTCGATAAAATACGGGCCCAGCGATAACTCCTCTGCGGGAATTTGTGGCCTATAATAGAAGTAGGCTGCTAATAAGCCGGCTGCCATGACGAAGTACAGGGAGTATCCACAGGACTTTATCAAGAAGGGGGCGAACTGGATTCGACCGGATAGCAAGAAGCGCCAGTCGCGTGTCGTGGTTGGTCAGTTGGCCACGTTAAAAGCTGACCACATTTTATGTGCCGAGGATAACCTCGTACTGGCTGCCTAAATAAAGGTAGCCCTGGCCGATGGACTTCGCCGGAGAGTCCTGAAGGCTGGTCACCAATTCCGGATCGTTCACGGTCACTGCGGGCACGCCGTGAATTAAACCTGTTCCTGCATCGCCAACCTGGAACCCTGTCGATTGGGGTTCAGCGTGGGTTAAATTAAATAATCGACTATACACGTAGAAGCTGTCGTGGAAATATCTCGGGACGCGGGTTCGATTCCCGCCGCCTCCACTTTTCGTCCCTGGTGCCATCGGGTACCAGGGACGGACAAATGACGCCAGAACCCCTGTTATCGCAGGGGTTTTCTTCTTGGGTGGTGGCCAGTTCCATGGTCACCATGGTGCCACCCGATGACGACACATGACAGGGTGTGCCGCAGGATCCGAACCACGCTCCCCGGCGTCGGGAAGTGGTGCTCACTCAATCGAGGCGAGGAACAAGTGCGGACGATGTTCATGCTGCTCTGACTCAAGAGATTGAACGGCACTGTGAAGCATCTCAGTGCATACGGGTCGGTGAAGACGAGCTCGCATTGCGTGCGTGAGCTGACGAACAGGGTGAGAACGTGGAATAACTTCTACTTCCCGGTGATGTTGTGCCCATCCTCTTCCAATACACCGACTGCCTTCGCCAAATCCTGCTCCCTGACCAACACAAAGTCGGTATTGAAACTCGAAACCACAAACACGCTGATCCCCACCTCGGCCAACGCTCCCGTCAACGAGGCAATGACGCCGACCAGTGTAAAGTCGAGTGTCCCTGCAACTCGAAAACACCGCCAACTCCGTTCGCATTGAACGCCATCGGGAACCTGATCCTGTCGGCAGACGATTGAAAGCTCGTCGGGCGTGCGAGTGATCGACACAAACTCGCCGATCGCCCAATCTGGGATAGGCGAATCGGCATCAAGCCGGCAGATGGCGATGGTGTCAGGGAGGACGATCAAGTTGAGGTTCATGATCCTACTGGTTTTCCCATCGATGAATCCTTCGCATCGCATAACCGGCTGCGGCGGATACTTTTGAAACCGGCGATCTGTCTGGGACAACTGGCACAGCAGAAATTTTGAGCCGGTGCCGGAAGTGACTTCCGTCATATGCGAGCAAATTTTGCAGATGCTCTGTTCCATGTTCTACTCCGCTTCTGCCCACACTCTCGCTTCTCCATCCTCGTCGATTTCCACATGGATGACGCTAGCCCGGCAGCAGACGGGGCAATCCTCGACATACTCCTGGCTCGACCCCGCCGTCGAATCAATCGGGATCACGATCTCCTCACCGCAAGCATCGCAGATGTAGCTCGCTTCGTTGTTCATCTACTTCTTCATTCCCTCGACTATGTTGACTTCACTCCCGATTCTAGCGACACGTCATCAATCGACCATCTGCAACAGATCATTCTCGTGCAACAGTGCTGATATCACGCCGGCCAAGGTTCGTCATTGCGAATGTAGATGCCTTCTTTGAACTCACTGAAGAAGTGTGGCAAAAGTGGATGCTCGATCGGCAGCCAGCTCGCATCGGCAACCAGACTCTCCGATGCTGCATAAGTGCAGCTCGACGTCCCGTGGACCAGTACGTGGTACCACGGCTGATCGCGGTCT
>CAYYZW010000298.1:0-7595 GCA_964476375.1 uncultured Pirellulaceae bacterium | reverse complement strand
GGAGTCGCAGCCAGGAGGTGGAAGTTGCCGATCAGAAGACGGCCTGGGCATAACCAGGCGAGTACCTGCCCTGGATCATGGCCGGTAGTACGCCGCGGCGGACAACCCGGGGACCGGCCGCGCCGCTTTTTCCCCTCTGGGTAAAGAATACCGGTAGTATCCACGTGCTCCACAGCTCGCCCGTCGTGGTGGACGGACGGGTCTATATCGGTGTCGGCAATCCCAATGCAGGGGCGCCCGGAGCCGGCGTGCTCTGCCTGGACGCTAAAACTGGGGAGACCCTCTGGAAAGCCGATTCGCCCCGTGGAGATATCCGGGGAACGGTCAGCGTCCATAACGGGGTGGTCTATGCCAGTACCGGGGAAGGGTGGGTGGTCGCCTATGATGCCGAGGCAGGAACCTTGCTCTGGAGCCGGCCTCTGCAGTCGTCGTACCAGCAGGGACGGCCGCTGGGAATCATCAACACGCCCCCGGTTCCAACCTCGCACGGGCTGCTGGTCGCGAATGTCCTCAGGCCACAACAATTGCTTGACCTCGACACGGGTGAGGATGTCGCCACGTTCGCGGTGGACGTGGGGTCTTACAGCAGCTTTGCAGCGATTTCCGGTGACACGATGTACGCGGTCCGCCGGGGCAAGGCGACGGCGGCCGCATTTCCCGGCGGGGAAATCAAGTGGGAGCTGGAGGAGACAGCGCGTTCCACGTCCCCGCCGCTGGTGATCGGTGACAGGCTGGTCTATAGCTCCTCCGGTTCCGTGGCGGCGCGGGATATCAACACGGGAGAGATTCTCTGGCGGGTCGGTCATGCCCACATGGGCTACCAGAACGCGATCCCGGCGGCCTGGGACGGCCAGCTGCTGGTCAACGGGACCAACTTGCGGTCGCTGGACCTGGAAAATGGTAAGGAAAACTGGCTGGTCCCCTGCGGCCGGGAGTCCGACCGGTTCCTGCGTTCCCGTCGGCAGGCGATGGCCGGGAGCTCCAGCCCGATGGTTGCCGGGGAGCTGGCCTTTTTTGGCCATGACGATACTTCCGTGAGGGCGGTGGATGCCAGCGGCCGCGTCGTCTGGGAATATCGGCTGGGGACCCCCATCAAGACCGCCCCGCTGGTGACGGGGAACCTGCTGCTGGTACATGATTTTGCCGGCAACCTGTGGTGTTTTTCCGGAGCGACCCAGTAAGCAGCCAGCCCGGGCAAACGAGTGCAAGGGTGGTCTGCTTTTCTTTTTCCTGGCAGGCGTGGATAATCAATGCGCGTCGACAAACACGGAGAAAACCCCGAGGTGAACGGATGAGGAGACATGTTTTTCTGGGCCTGGTGGCCCTGCTTGTTGGACTGGGCTGCGGGAATCTCGAGGCGGAGGAGAAGCCGATCCGGGCCCTGCTGGTAACCGGCGGCTGCTGCCATGATTACGCCAGGCAGAAACTGATCCTGGCGCGAGGGATCTCTGCCCGGGCCAACGTCGTCTGGACCGTGGTTCAGCAGGGGGGCACCACCACCAATACCGCGATCCCGCTTTACCGGGACCGTGACTGGTCCGAGGGATTCGACGTGGTAGTCCACAACGAGTGTTTTTCCAACGTCAAGGACAAGCAGTTCGTGGAGAACATCGTACGGCCCCATCGGGAGGGCCTGCCGGCGCTGCTGATCCACTGCGCGATGCACTGTTACCGTGTAGGGGACAACCAGTGGTTTGATTTTGTCGGTATGCAGTCGCCCGGGCATGGCCCGCATTACTCGTACACCGTCGATAATATCAATCCCGAACACCCGATCATGAAGGGCTTTGGGGAGAAGTTCGTGGCTCCCAAGGGGGAGCTGTACCACTCGATCCGCCTTTTCGACACGGCCACGGCCCTCGGGCAGGCCAACCGCCAGGGTGACAACAAGCCGCAGACGTGTGTCTGGACAAACCAGTATGGCAAGGGACGGGTCTTCGCGACCACGATCGGCCACTACAACGAAACGATGGTCGAGAAACAGTACCTTGACCTGGTCACCCGGGGGTTGCTCTGGGCCTGCGGGAAAGATGTGGAGAAGCACTTCACGGCGACGAGCGAGAAAGTGGACGAGGAGATTCGCAAGCTGGTCGCCATCAAGCTGGATGCCGGAAAGGGGGGCGGCACGGTGAACATGCTTCCCACGATGTGTTGCGGCGACGGCAACCTGGCCACCGCCGGCAAGGTCTCGGCCAGCAGCGAGGAGACCGGCAAGAATAACCTCGTCAAGCATGCCATCGATGGCAACCTGGCCACGCGGTGGTGCGCAGCAGGGGGAGGGAGTGGGCAGCACTGGCAGGTGGATCTTGGCAAACCACAGAAGGTGCAGTCGATTCGTATCCACTGGGAAAAGAACAACGCGGCCTACCGGTACCAGGTGGAGGCCTCGGCCGACGGGGAAGCATGGAAGACGATCGTGGACCAGTCCAAGAACACGAAGGTGGCCAGGATCACTCCGCACATGGTGGACGTGCCTGACGCGCGTTACCTGAAAGTCACGTTCCTGGGCTCCAACCCGCAGTTCTGGGGTAGCTTCTGGGAATTCGAGGCCTACCCAACCAGGGTGCTTCCGGAACTTCCAAAGGGTATCGGCGCCGGGCCCTCCAAGCCGAGTCCCGGTGCGGGTGGCGGTGCCGGGGATGTTCGGGCACCCGAGGGATTCGATGTCTCGCTGTTTGGTTCTCCACCGAGCGTGAATTACCCGGTCTGCCTGGCGGCGGCGGCCGATGGGACGCTGTTTGTGGGCGTGGACGAACAGGGATCGCTGGGCAAGGAGCCGGGCAGGGGCAAGGTGCTGCGGCTGATCGACACGGACGGGGATGGCAAGGCGGACCGGATCAATGAGTTTGCCCGCATGGACCACCCGCGTGGGCTGTTCTTTGACAATCACTCGCTCTGGGTGCTGCACCCCCCCTACCTGAGCGTTTATCACGATCAGGACCACGATGGTACCGCGGACCGGCACGAGGTCCTGGTCACGGGAATCAGTACCGACCAGGTCAACCAGCGAGGGGCCGACCATACGACCAACGGCATCCGGGTGGGCATCGATGGCTGGATCTACATCGCGGTGGGCGACTTCGGATTTGTCGAGGCGACCGGGACCGACGGGCGGTCGCTGACGAGGCGGGGTGGGGGCGTCGTACGGGTCCGGCCTGACGGCAGTGAGATGGAGGTCTTCTCCTGGGGCCAGCGCAATATCCTGGATGTCTGTATCGACCCGTACATGAACCTCTTCACACGGGACAATACCAACGACGGAGGGGGCTGGGATATCCGCGTGAGCCATGTTCTCCAGTCCGGAAATTATGGTTACCCATCGCTTTACAAGAACTTTACCGAAGAGATGCTTCCGCCACTGGCCGACTATGGCGGGGGAAGTGGATGCGGCGGAATGTTCCTGCACGACCTTCGCTGGCCGGAGGGTTTCGGGAACTCGGTCTATACGTGTGACTGGGGGCGAAGCGAGGTCTACCTGCACAACCTGCCTGGCGCCGGGGCCACGTTCGAACCTCACCAGCAGCTGTTCCTCAAGATTCCACGCCCCACCGATATCGACGTGGACGGTAGCGGCCGGATGTACGTTTCCAGTTGGAAGAATGGCAAGTTTGCATACGATGGGCCCAACATCGGCTTCGTGGCCCAGGTGGTTCCACGGGATTTTGTTCCCCACCCCTTCCCGGACCTGGCCGAGGCATCCGATTCCCGGCTTGTCGGGATGCTGGCCTCCCCGAGTGCGGTCCACCGGCTGCATAGCCAGTGGGAACTGCTGCGCCGCGGCCCGGGCAAGGGACGTCTGGCCCAGGTGGCGGCCCTGGCCAGGAGCGAGGATATGGCGGACTATGGTCGCGCCGCGGCGGTTTTTACGCTGGGCCAGTTCGAGGATGACAGGGTGGCCGGTCAGCTTCTGGACCTGGTGGCCCTGCCTGCCACCCGGGAACATGCCCTGCGGGCGCTGACCGACCGGGTGGGGAATCTGGAGAGAGTGCCAGCAGCTCCGCTGGTGGCAGCACTGCAGGATGAAAATCCCCGTGTTCAGGCGCAGGCATTGATCAGCCTGGGACGGCTCGGGAAAGTGGAGGCCGCCGGAGCAATCCTGCCGCTGACCGTTCGCGAGGAGGGTTCGGCGGCGCCCACGAAGGAACCGGTCTATAACCAGCCGGACCCGGGGCGGGTGATCCCGCACCTGGCCGTGCAGGCGCTGGTAGCGGTTGGTGGCGTGGATACGAGCCTCAAGGGACTGGAAGGGCCGTACCATGACGGTGCCCAGTGGGCACTCAGGTCGATGCACAGTCACGCGGCAGTGAATGGGCTGATCAGGCTTCTCAGTACCCAGCGAGATGACCAGCGGCGGCGGGCCACGCTGACCACGCTGGTGCGGCTCTATCATCGCGAGGCGGCATACAAGGGGGACTGGTGGGGGACGCGTCCCGATACGACCGGTCCCTACTATGATCGTGCCACCTGGGAGTTGAGCGAGGCGATCGCTCGTGTGATCCGTACCGTCATCAAGGATGGGGATAAAGAGACCTCCACTCACCTGCTGGCCGAGCTTGCCCGTCACCGCGTTTCCATCAAGGGGCTGCCGGCAGCCGGCGAGGTGGCATCTGCCGGCGAGGTCAAACCCCTGGTCCTGCCCAAGGCGGACCCGAACGACCCGGCCCAGATCGGGAACCGGACTTTCAGGGAGGTCCTGGCCGAGGCGACCAGGACCACGGGAGATGCCGCCCGGGGTGAAAAACTGTTCGTGGCCCAGTCCTGTGCCACGTGTCACACGACGGCGAATGGCCAGAGGCCCAAGGGCCCGCACCTGGTGGATATTGGCCGCCGCTACAAGCCGGCCGAGCTGGTCGAATCGATCCTCAAGCCGAGTGCCAAGATTGCCCAGGGTTTTGATACCTATGGCTTCGTGAGTGACGAGGGCAAGGTGCTGGTCGGCTTCGTGTCCAGCGAGAGTGCCCGGCAGGTGGAGGTGCGACAGCTGAGCGGGGTGCCCGCCGTGCTGGAGAAGGAGAATATCGAGGAGCGGGTCAAGCAGCCCACGTCGATGATGCCCGAGGGCATGGTCAGTAATCTTACCGCCAGCCAGCTGGCAGACCTGCTGGCCTACCTGCAGTCGCTTAAATAAGTGTCCCCCCGTTTCCTTCAAGGAGAGTGCCGTGATCGTGCCATCCCGCTGGATCCTGTGTTTTTGTGCAGTCGTGGCCTCCTTCTCGGCAGAACTGTCGGCGGCGCCCAGGCTGGCGGCAATTTTCGGAGACCAGATGGTCCTGCAGCAGGGCCGCGAGGTGGTGATCTGGGGATGGGGCGAGGCGGGGGAAAAGATCCGCGTTGAATTTGCCGGGCAGGAGAGGCAGGCCGAGGCCGGGGATGATGGCAGCTGGAGCGTGGTGCTTGAAGCCATGCAGGCAAGTTCGCAGGCGCGGGACCTGGTTGTGAAGGGAGAGAGCGAGAGAGTGACGCTGGCCAGCGTGCTGGTGGGAGAGGTCTGGCTCTGTGGAGGGCAGAGCAACATGGCCTGGATCCTTCGTAACTCGGTCAACCGGGACCTGGAAATCGCCTCGGCCGATTACACGGAGATTCGTTTTCTCCGCGTGCCGTTGACCAGCCGCGGAGCCCCGCAGCAGGACCTGCCGGCGGTGGACCCCAGGAAACAGGAGGGAAACTGGCAGACCTGCACGCCGGATCGCGTGGGGGACTGCTCGGGGGTGGCCTATTACTTCGCACGCCGCCTGCACAGGATTCTCAAGGTGCCGATCGGACTGGTGGACGTCTCCTGGGGCGGGACGATGGCCCAGCACTGGGTCTCCGAGGAGAAACTGCGGCCGCTGGAGACCATGCAGTCGTATTTTGAGGACTACGAGAAACGCCTGGCGGTCTGGAAGACCGGTGGCGGGGAAGAGGGAGCACGGAAAGCCTACGAGCTGGCCCTGGCGACATGGGAAAAGGAGAACGAGGAGGCCCTGAAGAAGGGTGAGCGGGTGCCGGGCCGTCCGAACGCGGGCCAGTACGAGGATCCACGCAGGCAGCGGCACCCGGCCGGGATGTACAACGGCATGATCCACCCGATTCGGGACTTTGTTTTCCGCGGGATTCTCTTCTACCAGGGGGAGAATAATTCCTTTGGGGTCTCCTGGAAGCCCTACCCGTTCACGCTGCCACTGGTGATCGAACAGTGGCGGGAGAGTTTCGGCGAACTGCCCTTTGGCATCATCCAGATTGCCGGCTGGAGCAACCGCCGCAGCATGACCTATGACATGAACCACCACACGAACGTGATCCGCGAGATCCAGTTTGATGTCTGGCAGCGGACCGAGAAGAGCGGCCTGATCGTGACCTACGACACGAATTCCAACCAGAGCATCCACCCGGGTGCCAAGCAGCCGGTGGGGGACCGTTCGGCTCGCTGGGCACTATCCGAGGTTTACATGCAGAAAAATCTCGATGGGCGGCAGCCGCGCTCCTGGAAGGGGCCGGTTTTCGAATCGCACGAGATCCGTGATGGCAAGCTGGTGGTCAGTTTCCGAGAGCAGACGCGGCGCGGCCTGCGGCTGGACCAGGATGACGAGGTGGGGTTCTATATTGCCGGGGAGGACCGGGTCTTTCACCATGCCCGCGTGCGGGTGATCCGCGAGGAGAACGTGGAGAAGCTGCTGGTCTGGTCGGACGACGTGCCTCAACCGGTGGCGGCCCGTTACGCCTGGTCGAACCTGCCGGTGGGACGACTGATGAACCAGCTGGAGCTACCGGCCTACCCGTTTCGCACCGACGACTGGCCCCTGACTCCGCACCAGAGTACCGGGGACTATCATCGGAATCCGGCCAAGTAAAGGAAAAGGATGCGCAAGTTCCTGCTGACCCTGCTGGTTGTGATGAGCCTGGGCGGCTGTCGGCAGGACAACCAGCCCGATGGCCGCCAGGCAAAGACCGCTGCCCGCCAGGCCGGTGCCGAGGCGGCACGAGAGGCCATCGGTCGCGGCGAGCCGCTGCGGCTGCTCGAGTACCCGCCGCTTCCCTATCCGCCTGGCCACAATATCTACACGGACCTGCTCCAGGAACGCTGCCAGGTCGAGTGGGAGATCGGCCGGCCCGGGGACATGGCCGAGGACATCTATATCCAGCATGTTCAGGGCTGGAACTCGGCGGTGGAAGAGGAAATACGAAAACGCTTCGGCCCGACCATCATGGACGACCTCTACCAGCAGTCGCAGCAGATCTTTCAGCAGCAGCGGGATAACCCCGGCCCGCCCGCCTTCTGAGCGGGATGGCATCTTCTCAGGGAACGAGGGCTCGAATTTCGCGGGGGCTCAGCGGCCGGTCAAAAATGGCCGCCTCGTCCAGGCGTCCCTCCCAGCCGGACTGTTCATCAGACCGGCCGCCGACAAAAACCTGGGCAAAGGGGACCGGCAGTCCGGCATCGGTGCGGGCCTTGATCTCCGCCTCGGGGTTGCCGTTGAGGTAAACGCGGACCATCTCCCCGTCTCGGACCAGCACCGCATGATTCCAGCTCCAGCGGGAAATCTCGGTGGTGCCACGTACCACCTGCTCGCGGCCATGCTGAAAGACAAGCCTGCCGCCCCCCACCCCCAGGTGGT